>CADBQC010000166.1 GCA_902796745.1 uncultured Pseudomonadota bacterium | reverse complement strand
TGAGGGTGATGTCGTGACTGTCCGTCCTTCCGGTACTGAGCCTAAGATTAAGTTCTACTTCGGCGCCACGGCCGCTGACGCTCCCGCTGTTGAGGCCAAACTCGAAGCTTTCAAGAAACAGTTCCTGGGGTAGGGTACTTGTCTTTTTATGGTTTACCCTATGAGTGGTGTTGTTGCCCTCATATGGTATGAGAGATGTTAATATTTTTTACTTGTGTTCTGTTTTGGCACAAGCGATGGTTATTTTTAACAAAAAATAATCATGGCTGAGTTGTACGCACATATAGCGCTGAACGTAGATAACGAACTAAGGACCCAGTCCCTTGACTCTCACAGCCAAGGAGTGGGTTTAATAGCTTCACGGTTTGCTGCTGACTTTGGATGCGGTAGTATTTCTCTAATTATGGGGTTGCTTCACGACAAGGGCAAAGAACAGGTTGAGTGGCAGAATTATATTCAAGGAGTGACTGGCTATAATAATGAATTCTCGCAAGTGAAATGTGCCCCTCACCATGCTTATGTTGGCGCTTGCATTGCTCGTAAGCAATATCCGCAGATCGCGCATCTCATCGCCCAACCTATTGCGGGACATCATCGAGGTTTATATGACTATTGTGATTTTGTTGAGGTTATAAAAGAAGGTATTCCATACGATGTTGAAATTGGCGAGGTGATGCCATTTACTTTTCCAAGATTTTCTAAATTGGAGAAGTATGACTACCATCAAATTGTGCGGATGCTTTTTTCATGTCTTGTTGATGCTGATAGTCTCGATACAGAATTATTCATGACTCCAGAGCAAGCAAAACTTCGTGGCGGTTATGCGACTATTGAAGATTTGTTAGTTAAACTGGAATCTCACTTGCAAAAACTACGAAACGAGTCACAAGACACAGAGGTCAACCATATAAGGAATTATGTTCAGAACCAATGTGTCAAAGAAAGCCAAAAAGAAAAAGGATTCTATAGTCTTACAGTACCTACGGGGGGCGGCAAGACATTAGCTTCATTACTATGGGCATTGCATCACGCTGTGAAGAACCATCAGCAGCGCATCATTATCGCAATACCATATACCAGTATTATCGTGCAAACGGCTGCCATATTTAAAGGTATCTTTGGCGAAGAGAATGTACTGGAGCATCATTCGAATGTAAATCCTGAGGAAATACAGGACCGGGAACTCCGGGAGCGATTGCAACTGGCCATAGAGAATTGGGATTACCCCATAATAGTTACGACCAATGTACAGCTATTTGAATCTCTGTTTAGTAACAAGCGTTCTGACTGCCGCAAGTTACATAATATAGCGAATAGTGTCATTATACTTGATGAGGTGCAAACGCTTCCTATGGGTTTCTACAAACCAATAGTTCAGATGCTCGATAGTCTGAAACGTCTATTTGGTGTATCTGTTCTGTTCACGACAGCAAGCCAGCCGATCCTTTCGGGACGGATAGATGGCGCTAATCCCTTTGCCGGTTTCGACGCACTGCCAGCCATACAAGAAATCATACCTATTGAGGCGCAATTGCACGATAAGTTGCGTCGTGTAGAATTATCCTTTATGGAAGAGTCACAGACATACGATCAAATAGCCGCAAAATTAATTGAACACAAGAGAGTCCTGTGCATCGTAAACACTCGCAAAGATGCTAAAGAGATATTTGACCGATTGCCAAATGAAGGTGTCCGCCTTCATTTATCCAGAATGATGTGTCCGGCTCATGTTTCCGCCACTATTCAACTCGTTAAGGATGCTTTGAAGGATAGGGGAAGTGAACCTGTACGGGTGGTAGCTACACAACTCATTGAAGCTGGTGTTGATATAGATTTCCCGGTGGTCTATCGTCAGGAAGCCGGCCTTGACTCCATTTTACAGGCGGCAGGTCGTTGCAATCGTGAAGGAAAGCAAGGGATTTGTACAACATACATTTTTAGTTTAGGAAAAGAGCACCCTCTTCCTCCAGGCTTTATTTCTCAGACCAACAATGCCCGCAAAGGTATGGGGCAACAGCAAGACTGGTTTGCACCTGAAGCAATGACCACTTACTTCCGACAACTTCATTCGCGTATAGATAATTTTGACGAAAAAAATATACAGGATCTTCTATATAAGCGTGAATGTGAGTTCGAAGAAGCTGCTCGTCAGTTCCATCTTATAGACGATCAAACCATTTCCGTGATTATAAGCTGGAATGGAAGCGTTAGTCTCTACCAACATCTTCTGTCTGAGGGACCATCCTATATGTTGCTAAAGAAGCTGGCTCAGTTCAGTGTCAACATTCGTGAACGAGATTTCCGTAAACTGCAAAGTATAGGAGCAATCGAAGAACCTTTCGAAAGAATCTATGCGATTACTAATCCTGATTTCTATAAGAAGGACACGGGATTGTCTATGGATAATCAATGGTTAGAAGAAACTTACATTATATAATTATGGAATACTTTGATAAAGAGTTTTGCTTGGAGGTTTGGGGGCCTATGGCTTGCTTTACGCGACCCGAACTAAAGGTAGAGCGTATGAGCTACGATGTTATAACTCCATCAGCGGCACGGGCTATCTTCGAGGCTATTTTCTGGAAGCCTGCAATTCATTGGCAAGTTACTAAAATTGAAGTTTTGAACCCCATCAAATGGATTTCGGTAAGAAGAAACGAAGTTGGGGCTGTTGCATCTAAGAATCCCATATTTATAGAGGATAAACGCCAGCAAAAGAATACCTTATTACTGAAAGATGTGCGCTATCGTATTTGGGCAAAACTCTGCTTTATCCCTATGAGAGAGAGAATCAAAGGGGATAAGAAAATCTATCAAAAATGGTACGATGAGGACGTAGAACAATATGTGGCATCTAGTAATCCTTTGATCGATAAAGAGGAGAGTGATTTGATCCGTAAAGACGAAAACCCAGGTAAATATAACGCTATGTTTGAACGCCGTGCCAGTAAAGGACAGTGCTTCAATCAGCCTTATTTGGGTACACGTGAGTTCTCCGCATCTTTCCGGTTGGTCAATCCCGAATCTGAAGTTCTCGATTTCCCCATTACGGAAAGCCGCGACCTTGGTATTATGCTCTATGATATGGACTTCAAAAGCGACCTGAAGAATCCTCCAGCGATGTTTTATCGGGCAAGGATGGATAATGGGGTCATTATTGTCCCACCTAAAGATAGTGAGGAGGTTCTAAGATGATATTGCATGCATTGTGTGACTACTACAATCGTAGTAGCGGTTTGCCACGTAAGGGGATGGAACTTAAGGAAATAGGGTTCCTTATTGTTATTGACAAAGAAGGTCATTTCCTTAGGTTTGAAGACCGTCGCATAGATAAGAAGCAGGCTCAAAGGTTTCTCGTGAAAAAGCATGTAGGTCGTACAAGTGCTTTGGCGGCTAACTATTTGTATGACAATAGTGGCTATGTATTTGGCTATTCTGATAAAGGAGATGCGATGACTCAATATCAGACATTTAAGGATAAAGTGAAAAGCATTCTTGAGTGCCACCCAAATAATCCAGATATTATTGCCGTCTATAAGTTCTATCAGTTAAAACAGTCTATAGTTCTTGAGCAGATGCAATGCGATCCGCTTTGGCCTGAAATAGTGAATAATCTTAGCAAAAAGTATTCAACCTTTTCGTTCCTCATTCAGGACGATACAAAAATAATGGCGGAAAAAGAAGAGTTGATGGATGATGAAAAAGACGTTAAACTAGAGGACCAGCAAGTCTGTATTGTGTCAGGTAAAAAAGGAGTCATTGTTGAGACAACAACAGCTACAATGATTCCGGGCAGTCAGGCCACAGCCAAATTAGTGGCTTTTCAGGTGAGTTCTGGTTACGACTCATACGGCAAGTCAAAAGGAGAAAATGCACCCATCAGTGAAGATGCTGAGTTCGCTTACACCACCGCCCTTAACCATTTGTTGGACTCCAACTCTCGAAATAAGTTCGTATTAGGCTCACGTACCTTTCTCTTCTGGGCATCTAAGGATGATGAGGCAGGGCAGAAAGCAGAAGACAGTTTTTTCAGTCTTTTTGGCTTCAACGAGCAGGAAGATGATCCTAACCGAGGCGTTGAACAAGTGAGAAAGGTGTTTGAGGCCATTTATAAGGGTACTCTGAAAACCACGTCGGAAGATGTTTTTTATATATTAGGATTGGCTCCCAACGCCGCGCGTATTGCCGTAACCTATTGGGCGGAAATTCCACTTCGTAAATTTTCTGAGACCATCTGCAAGCATTTCGACGATATGGAAGTAGCGGACACTAGGATGGAGAAGAAACCTTATGTGAGTCTGCGTAATATTATTAGCGCTGTCACGCTAGGAGGTAAAGTCTCTGATGCGACTCCTAACCTTGCTGATGCTGTTGTAAAAAGCATTTTTGAAGGGCAGCCATATCCTCAGACGCTCTTTGCTTCCTGCATAAGGCGCATCCGTGCGGAGTCTGGCGAAAAAGACAAGAATTCTGTGTACATCACTCGTGCGGCTATCATCAAGGCTTATTTGAATCGAATTGGTAACGATAGAAAAATACAAGTTATGTTAGACAAAGAAAACACCAACCAGGGCTACCTATGTGGCCGGTTGTTTGCGGTGCTTGATAAAATTCAGGAAGAGGCAAACAACCAACACTCTATCCGTGAGCGGTATATGAATGCGGCCAGTTCTACTCCAGCCGCAGTGTTCTCCACCATTCTCAACCTCTCAAACCATCATGTTGAGAACTTGAAGAGTGAAGGACGGAAGATTAACTTTGAGAAATTGAAACAGGAGATTATCAGTAAGATTGATGCTGATGGTTTTAAGACTCAATTAGACTTGCAAGACCAAGGCCGTTTCTTCATCGGTTACTACCATCAGCGCCAGGACTTTTTTGTGAAGAATGAAGAGAACAACAACGAGCAATAACAATCATAAAATAGCAATAACTATGTCTGAGCTTAGAAACAGAATCGATTTCGTTTACATCTTTGATGTACAGGACGGCAACCCGAATGGTGATCCCGATGCGGGTAATTTGCCTCGTGTAGATGCTGAAACAGGTATGGGCCTTGTAACAGATGTTTGTCTGAAACGTAAAGTACGTAATTACGTCCAAGTGGCAAAAGGATGTATGTACGGTTATGATATTTTCATTAAAGAGAAGGCCGTTCTTAATACTCTTATCAATTCCGCCTACGAGGAAGTTAGCGTTAAAAATGCTGTGGACAAGACTACTGCTGCAAGGGTTATTATGTGCAGTAGGTATTATGATGTCCGTACCTTTGGGGCTGTTATGTCCACAGGTAAGAATGCAGGTCAGGTCCGTGGCCCCATTCAATTTACCTTCGCACGCTCTTGCGATCCAATCGCAGCAACAGAGCATTCTATTACTCGTATGGCAGTCGCTACTGAAAAAGAAGCTGAAAAGCAGAGTGGCGATAATCGTACTATGGGTCGCAAG
>CADBQC010000165.1 GCA_902796745.1 uncultured Pseudomonadota bacterium | reverse complement strand
GCACTATTTGCTTTGCTGTAAACGTTTGCATAATCCAAAGTCTCCTTTCTTAAAAAGTTATTCTCATTTTTAATTCTGGAGATTTTTTTTTTTTTTTTGCTAGTCATATGCTATCCCCCCCATTCACAGGCCTTTTCTGTCTCATATGTTATGAACATACATAAAAATGTGTTTACCGAGCCGAGGAAAGATGATATTCTCGAGAGTAATAATTGATGATTTTTTTTTGATACGATGACTAGAAGGTGTGAACTTACTGGAAAAACAGTGCAATATGGTTGCAATGTCAGCCATGCAAATAATCATTCTTCCAGGCGATTTTTACCGAATTTACAAAATGTGTCTTTTTTGAGTGAAAGTCTTGGCAGAGTTTTTAAATTTAGAGCCACTGCTAGTGGTATACGTACAGTTGAAGCCAAAGGTGGATTGGATAGCTTTTTGCTCGCTTCTAAAAATGAAAATTTGAGCAGAAAAGCTCAAGCGCTTAAAAAGGTGCTTAAGGGCATGAATAAGAATTAACGTAAGGAGATAGAAGATGCCAGCAGATCAAGAACAAAGAGAGCAGAGTCAATATCCGTTTCGCATAAATGATCAATATGTCAAGGATCTCTCATTTGAGAATCCTAACTACTTGATGAAGTATAGCGATGATGGAGATAAACAACCAGAGGTCGGAGTTGGACTTGAAAATAACGTAGCAAAGATTGATGATGAGCACTATGAAGTGACTTTGAAGGTCAGTGCGAAATCTACCATAGGAGAAAAGTCAGTTTTCATAATAGAGTTGTCATATGCAGCTCTTATCACCGTAGCACCCAACCTTGAGCAAGATATACTTGAGCCAATTTTGATGGTACATTGTCCATTTTTGATGTTCCCATTCATACGGGAAATAGTAGCGAGCGTGACAAGTTCGGGAGGTTTCCCTCCGTTGCGACTTGAGCCTATTGATTTTGCTTCGCTTTATATGTCCAAGAAAAAGGAAATAGCAGAAAGCAAAAACAGCATAAATTAAAAAGGGAAGTGAGGGCGATAAAAATTTGCGCCCTCGGAGACATATATGAGAATTAAGAAAATTAGATAATTTTTTAACAAAATATGCATAAAGTATCATAAACTAATTCGTAGTTTGTTTAGGTACGATAGGTAATGTATCTTATGAAGAGCAAGTCATTGTTGTGCATTATATCGGCGTTGCTAGTTTCGTCAGCGACGAGTATAGATGCAAAGCAGACAAATAAACCGTCTTCAAAAAATGCAAAATATTCAAATGAGATGGACAAGGAAAAGTCAGTGAAGCAAGAAAATTCCACAGGAAAACCTCAACTAACGATATCAGGCGCTGCTACATTTCATGGTAACTTTGGTGATCCGGATCTGACATATTACAAAGGCAATCCGACTGAGGCAGAGAAGACAGATAAAGATACTAGTGCAACCAGAATGTGCGCCGGTGAGGCTAATATCGAAGTAAAGGCAATAGGAACGTTGGAAAATGGTGTCAGGTATTTAGCTGATTTTGATATAGACGCCATGAAGGATGACACTGAAGTTGACAAGATGTATATATCCTTTTCTAAAGATGGGTGGGGAACATTGCAAATGGGTAACCTGAAAGGACCTGATGCAAAGTGTATATACAGCGGACAACAGCTCCTTGGTGGAACAGGTGGTCTCGATGGGACAATACCTCATGAAATCGATTTTGCAACGGGCGTTATATCGCCAATCAATCTAATTGGTTATTCAAACAAGGCGACTAAAATTGTGTATTATTCTCCCAGAATATATGGCTTCCAATTCGGATTCGCTTTCACCCCTGACACAAAACAACATGGGCATAACGACAAAAATCGTCGTACTGGTCTTTCATCAAACGGAAATGACAACGGTATGTTCCAAAAAGGTGATGGTAGCCAAAAACCTGCGGGTAGGAACAACATGGCATTCGCTTTGACACATGAGTACCAGTTCAAGAACGGCATAGGCACAAAAATTTCCGCCGTGTACGTGTGCGAAAGCACGAAAAAAGTAACGACGAAAAGTTATGGCTACTATGAATATCCAACAGTTCAGGAAGATAATCCAAATAGGAATGATACATATGGTATCGCTGATGAAGCTCCAACAAAAGATGTAAAACGACGAAATGCGAGGTCTTTTGCACTCAGTGCAACTGTCAGCTATCAAAAATGGTCATTTGGTATTGGTTACCTAAATAATGGCAAATCCAGAACGCCAAAGGATATTTTTGTAAACAAAGTGGTTGGGGATGGCACAAGCGAAGTTGCTAATGGTACGACCAGGATATACACAGTTGGCAACTTCCTTGGCACTGAAAATTCCAATGCTGGACAAGCTTGGAACTGTGGTATCCAATATCGCCTAAACGATAACTGGACACTCTCTGGCGTGTACCACCATATGAGCCGAAAAGTAGATACAGGTGCAAAAACACGCGGAAATGCCTTAAACTTTGCGGCCGAATACAAAATCTGTGATGGATTGATGGTATTCTTCGAATACGACTACGTGCAAACTAAATCACACGATATAGCTTGCCAAGCATACAATTCTTTGAGCAAAGATAAAAAAGCTCAAAATGCCATCAAGAAACAAACAGCAAACTTGTTTGTCGTCGGAGCAAAAGTCAGCTTCTGATACTTTCGCGATGCAAAAACAAAAATCAGTGATATTTCCAGTATCACTGGTTTTTTAATTTGAAGCAGAAATAGCTCCTTCCATAATTCACAAAGTGAACAAAAAGGCGCAAACCTTGAAAGCGTTCTGAAATCCATTCCGTCCATGGAGTTCCTAACCAATTATAGAATAAAGTAATTTTTCATTAAACAGCAACAATAAAGAGGCGGATACCATATCAAGTGCCTTGGAATAACAACTCGTTTTTCTGTGAAATCGTGCTAATCGCCTTCGTATTATTGAATTTTTACTTTCGACCAGACAAGTTTCCAATTTGCTTATTACATGTTTATTAAATATTTTTATCTTTTTATAAACAAAATTTCCATCAGTACATAATATATTTATCTTAAATTTTTTCTTAATTTTTAGAGCTAACTGCCT
>CADBQC010000164.1 GCA_902796745.1 uncultured Pseudomonadota bacterium | reverse complement strand
TGCTACTGCCGTCGCGATCTCGCTTATTGAGAGGGTGGATAATATAGCCAATGCTGAACGTACGCCAATTCCATGAACATTCAGCAAAACCCTAAATACGCCGATTTCATCTTTCGTTTGAAATCCACATAAAAATTGCGCATCTTGCTTAATTATGTGCTCGATTTGTACCGATATAGCACCACCAATGTTGCTCTTCTGCAATAAAGACGAAGTAACATATACTTGATATCCGACGCCATGTACATCGATTATTATCGAATCATCAAGTATTTCATCGATAACACCTGCTAGCTTTGCTATCATCTGCCACAGCTACCATTGCAATGACAGCATCCAACATGATTTTTGTTATTTATAACAAAACCGTGTCCAAAGCTGTTTTCGACAATGTCTATCGTGGTTCCTTTAATCAAAAGTTCCAGAGCCGGGTCATAGTAAAAGTTAATACCACCTACAACTACTTTCTTCTTGTTTGCATTTTCTTCAGTTTCATAAGCTAAAGCGTAATCTATTCCGGAACATCCTCCAGAAATTACCGAAATAGTTATCCCGATGCTTTTATTCTCAGTCAGTAACTCCTTTATTTTGGATATCGCTTTATCACTTGCTGTTATCATATCCGTTTCCTTATTTTTCTTCGCCTGATAATTTTTTACCGCTGCTTCTATCGCCTCTTTCGCCAGAACAGAGCAATGTTTCTTTATTTCAGACAATTCAAGAGAATTAGCCACATCAGCGTTTTTTATTTGTAATGCCTCCTCTATGCTCATACCTTTCAGCAAAGTCGTCACCTTTTCCATCGAAGCAATAGCAGAAACGCAACCAAATACTTTAAATTTTGCATCGACTATTTTGTCGTTTTCGTCGAAACTTAGTTGCAGTTTCATAACATCTCCGCATAAAGGTGAGCCGACAATACCAGTTCCCACATTGGGTAAATCTTCGTCCAGATTTCCCATATTTTTGATATTTTCATAATATTCTAGTGTTTTTTTACTATATTTCATAATACTGTCTCCTTATCTTTTAAACACACTATCTATATCAATTCCAGCTTTTATCATATCCCAAACAGGGCTCATATTTCGAAGTTTTTTCGTAGCGTTAACCAAATCCTCAATTGCAATTGCAACATCACCTTCGGTTGTCTCTTTCCCGATAGTTATCCTAAGAGATGATTGCGCTATATCTGCAGGCACATTCATTGCGTCCAAAACATGTGAAATTGACAAAACATTAGAAGTACAAGCTGAACCAGAAGAAACAGCGATATGTTTTGCTTCCATCATAAGCGCTTCGCCTTCGCATCCTCTGAAGCTCATGTTGATAATCCCAGGATAATTCGATTTTTCAGAGCCATTGATATAAATTTCGTCCAGTTGTGATTTAATTCCATATATGAATATTTTCCTAAGTTTTACCGCATGTTGCCAATTTTTATCTATATCTTTACTCGCGATTTCAATGGCTTTGCCCATACCAACACAAAGGCACACAGGGACGGTACCTGCTCGTATTCCGAATTCTACTTCTGGATTAGCCCTAGGCACCCGTAGATACTTCAAATTTTCCTTTTTGCAGAACAAAATCCCGATGCCTTTCGGCGCGTATACTTTGTGCCCTGAAGCGCTCAAAAAATCGATATCTAAATCCTTTATATCTATTTTTGTTTTCCCTAACGATTGCGTCGCATCGACATGCACTAATACGTTGTGTTTATGACACATATTTATAATATTGCGGATATCTTGCATTGTTCCAGTTTCGTTATTTATGTGGCATATTGATAACATTCTGACTTGTTCGTTTAGTGCATTTTCTAGTGTTTCTGCTTCCAAAATTCCTTCGCGATTCACCTGCAAAAATTCAACGTCAAATCCATTTGATTTCAGATAATTTGCAACAGTCAGCGTAGCTTTATGCTCTGTGGATAATGTCAAGAAACGGTTTTTTCCAGTTTTTTGCAACGATTTCATTGTTCTTGTTATTGCAATATTTGTTGATTCCGTAGCACCACTTGTGAATATCACTTCTTCAAAATCAGAATTTATAGCTTCGGCGACCCGTGTTCTCGCGATATCCAGAGCATCTTTTGCATCCATTCCAAATTTGTGCAACGAATTCGGATTACCGAAAATTTCTGAAAAATACGGCAACATTTCTTGCAAGACTATCGCATCGCAAGGTGTTGTTGCAGCATAGTCGAGATATATCATAACCTAACCTACAAATCCCAACATGAACATTATATGACACCAAATGTTGTGGAGCAAATATGCCTCACTTAAGTTCTCGACAAGAAAAAATTATTTAAAATTTTATGGGACTTTTTAAAATTTGACAGACGAGAAAACCGTATCATAACCTTAACTCAGATCCGGGGGAGGATACTGG
>CADBQC010000163.1 GCA_902796745.1 uncultured Pseudomonadota bacterium | reverse complement strand
ATTCCTATCGGGAAGTAGCGCAGCCTGGTAGCGCATTTGCTTTGGGAGCAAAGGGTCGGAGGTTCAAATCCTCTCTTCCCGACCAAGTTTCTTTTTATAGGTCTTCGTTCGATTTAGAATAATTCCGATAATTGATAGCAGAAAAATAGCAAAGAAAAATGACGCATTCTTGCATGATGAGAACACGGTTTTACAGGCTGGAAGAGGCATAAGTTCGGATATAACACCTATTTCATCTGTGTCAAGCTTTTTTCGGATAGTGCCATTGCAGTCTATTATGCATGATATGCCATTATTGGCGCACCGAGCTATTGGCTTTCCCTCTTCTATTGCTCTAAAGCATGCCATCTTAAGGTGTTGGCTTGGCCCATCTGAATTTTTAAACCAGGCATCATTTGTCAGGTTTAATATCCAAGTGCTGGCAGAACTATCTACTATTTCTCCAGGAAAAGCTATTTCATAGCACACGACAATATCGAATGGTGTCGTGTGTTCTAATGTTACAGTTCGAGGGAGTGAGCCTTGCTGGAAATTAGCAACTCCTTTGGTTATCTTTTGTATACCAAAAAGTTTCAAAAATTCAGGAATGTATTCTCCAAATGGAAGAAGATGCCGTTTATCGTATATCTGTTTAATTTGACCGTTTTGCCCTACAACATAAACACTATTATACGGATTATTCTCATCATCATATCGATCGCATCCTGTTATCAGAGTGGTTTCTACATCACATAAACATGAAGCAATATATTGAAAAACCTTCATTTGATATGCCTTAGGTGCATTTACTGCTGCTTCAGACCATACAATCAACTTTTGTGAACCATACAATTTTAATTCACCGCGATCCCGCAGTGATAAACCTATCTGTCTATACGTATTTGATTTAAATTTTCTGACATCCATTTTATCTCTTTGAGAAATTGATGGTTGGACGAGCGTTACCAAAATCTTTTCTTTTGGTTCGATATATCCATTGTATAAATGAACTTTCCACACTCCATACAAAAAAGCAACAACGAATAGACATAAGGAATATTTCATAGTTTTTCTTGTTGTTAATAGCGTAACAATCAGGATTGTCAGTAGCGATAAACCGTATCCACCCAAAATATCTGCTACCTGCACAAAATATGGAATATTATATGTTGCGTATCCAATTAAATTCCAAGGAAAACCAGTAAATAAAATCCCACGCACGTACTCGCTTATTCCACAAAATAAGGAGAATAAAATTATTAAACTTGTCTGATTGCGTGAAAAATACTTAGCAAGTAGGCAAGATAGAGCAGGGTAAATGGAAAGGTAGAACACCAAGGCAATGACAGCTAAATATCCGTAATCTCCAAGTCCGACACATTTAAATGACTCTGCAATCCAATAAAGTGTGCTAAAAAAGTATCCCAATCCAAAAAAATATCCGATGAAAAAAGCCTCTCGTTTAGCTGGCACTATTTTGAGAAAATACAATAGGACTGCAAATACAGGAACTAACAAAATCGGGAGACAATGCCCATTACAAAAACAAAACTTTAACAAAAGTCCAACAAAAAAACAACTAAGTTTTGGAAATTTATTTATAGTACTTAAGCTTTTTGTTAGCATCCCGCATATATTTGTTTGCTGCTTCAGCTATCTCTTTTAGATTGTTGCGATTTTGAGAAGCATTGTCCAGATAAAAAATAGCAAGTCGCAATTCATTTTTAGTTTTGGCGGTCTCGAGAAGAACTATGCCTGCATTAAATTGCGCTATTCCGAACCCCATTTTCGCGGCTTTTTTGTAATATTGCAAAGCCATTTTAATATTTTTGGGACGGATATCTCCGGTATAGTAGCCATCACCTATTGAATTGATAGCTTCGGGCAAATTCATATTTGCTGCCTTCGTTATATACCAATCAGCTTTTTGCAAATCCTTTGGCAAGAAAATGCCAAAAAGATACAAGTTGCCAAGGACGTATGCAGACACCGGGTTCTGTTCAATAGACGATCGCAAATAGTTTTCAACAACTTTTGGATTTTTGTCGCCCCACTCAAAAACATATCTATTTATAAAAACGTTATCTGCAAAAGAGTTGCAAGCAAAGCAACATAATGTGGATATCAATCTTATAAACTTCATCATTGCTAAGCGCTATCCCTCATGCTTTACATATTACTGATTTACGAATATTGTTCGCAAGGCTCATAGTTTAATTTCTATTTACTTTTCAGATGATTTACTCCATCCCAATCTTTGGGAGCATGTGCAATAAATTCCTTACACCGTTCAATAAGAGGACTAATAGCTTCAGATTTTTCTGGGAATATTGTTTTTATTTCAGTATAAAGTTTCAAAGCATCTTTAAAATTTTGAGCCTGAAACAATTCAAAGGCTTCTTTGGATTTTGAACAAAGTTCCATCATTTTATAGTATGTTTCATCAGCATTTTGGATTAACCCCAACGGCTCAAAAACTACGATGCCCGCATTCCTTCCTTTTACCGCGATTTTATCTACCGTCCTGAAAAGCACTTTATTTCTAGCTTTTGATTCCACCGTTTCAGAAACCAATATACTCGTTCCATAAAATTTATTAGCTCCCCCTAAGCGCGAAGCTATGTTGACGGAATCTCCAATAGCTGTGAAATTCATGCGTTCTCTTGAGCCAATATTTCCAACGACTGCTGTTCCTGTATGAATCCCGATTTTAGTTGGGAGAGAAGGCTTACCTAATGGAGTCCATTTTTTGCTTAATTGCTCTAAAATTCGTTGGCAATTCAAGGCGGATTCACAGGCATGAATAACCTGATCTTCGTCGTCATTTGGGGCACCCCATATAGCCATAATTGCATCCCCGATATATTTATCGATTGTGCCGTTGTTATGAACAATATCCTTTGTGAGTTCGTCAAAATATTCAGAAAGATGAAGAACAAGGTATTCCGCAGGCAATCTTTCTGAAATGCTCGGGAAATCTTCTATGTGCGAAAAAAACATTGTTATCTCTTTTGCCTTACCACCAAGTTCTGGCTTAGAACCACTTTTTAAAAGTTTTCGAACTAAATCCTTGGGAGCATATTTAGAAAATGTTGAAATACTTGATTTCATAGCATTCATTGCTTCAGATAGTTTGCGAATTTCTGAAATATTTGAATTAGCAGGAATTGAAAAATTTCCCAGTTCCATATTTCCAATTGCTTTCGCTGATTTGCATAGTTGCACTATTGGTTTAGAAATTCGTCTGGATAACAAAAAGATAACACCTGCGGAAACTGTATATGTCAGCATTGACATAAGGAGCATGTTTAGCTGAACTTTCTTTAAATTGCCTGTAAAGTCAGATTGCGGAGTCGTAATAATGAGAGAAAATGGCACTTTATCGAGTTTTTGCAACGTTGCAATATATTCTATCCCATCTTTTATCTTATATGTTGTCTGAGATGTGTTCGTCCCAAGAAGTTCTTTCGCTGCTCCTTCTAGTATTGCATCCTTAGTATCAATCACTCGGGGTAATATAACTTCATTATCGCCTTCAATTTTTGCTTCATCATCCTGAGCCGTTGATGCGATTATTTCATTTTTAGAATTTATTAAACGTACATGTGAATTTTTTGTTGGTTTTACATTATCGTTCAAAAGTTTCCTAAAATCAGGGAGGCAAAAATCTATAGCAACAGCTCCAATTACTTTTTTATGATCTCTATGCATTATTGGGCATGTTGCGGTTATTCCTACGGTCTGTGTAGATTTAAACAGATAGACATCTGTCCAGGTGGTTCCATGGTTTATTTCTGCTTGACTATACCAAGGCCTTTTCTTTGGTTCCAGCGATATAGTTTCTATCTTGCGTTTCAATACCAACGTGAAATCTTCGTTCAGGTACTCCCAATTTTCAACTAATTGACCGTCAGTATTTTTTTCTATTGTCTTTAGAACATATTTCATGTAACTCGGTATATCATTTTTTATTTCTTTGTCAGACTCTGTCATAGAGTATTTTGAATGAGATATATGTATATAAGTTCCATCACTAAAACCAAGATAAAAAGCCAAGGAAAATGGTGTCTTTTTTAATCCTTCTTTAAATAAATCTTCAAAATCTGAGAATCTATTCCCAAATTGATCTGGAGTAATGGTATTTTGAGATAAAACATCAACTAATAGTTCTATTTGTCTAAAATATGAATTTAGCCAATTGGTAGCAATGGATGAAGATTTTTTTGAATAATGCTCATTTTCGAAATTTAGAATAAGATTTCTACTTGAATGCGATGAATACAAAATTTCAAAAACGGCAGTTACGCAGAGCAATGCAGAGAATATTGCCAAGATTTCAAATCTTAGCGTCCGTCTTTTCATTTCTTCAAATACGCGCATACTCCTTCAACACTTGCACAGAATAACTTTTTCATCCTCTATAGATTATATAGTCTGGTAGTTAATTTTCTGTTAAGAACGCAGTCATTCCGTTCAGAAACCATTTAGCAAGATATTTAGGGGGCTAACACCTATATTAACAAAGAAAGGCTCTGCGATGCAAAAGCGAGGCGATTGTTTGTCAGAGTATTTTACTCTATCGTCCGTTTCTCCTTGGTTGTTACTGCACTTTTTTACACCTGTTCCT
>CADBQC010000162.1 GCA_902796745.1 uncultured Pseudomonadota bacterium | reverse complement strand
TGAAAAGGTGATGGTAAGAGCTCACCGCGTTACTGGTAACAGGAACGGCATTGTAAACTCCACCTGAAGCAAGACCAAATAGGAATGACGTGGGTTTCCCGCGATAGCTTACAGTCGTAGTCATTCGGGTAGGTCGCTTGAACTTGGTGGTAACGCCAAGTCTAGATGAATGATCAACCAAGGAGTATAATGCTCCTGGACAGAACCCGGCTTATAGGTTGCCATGTGGTGACATTTTTTGATGGGTGAGTTATGCTTCTGTTGTTTTTGGCTATTATAGCGCTTTTGATTTTTTACAAACTATTTAGGGAGTTCGGGAGAACGCAAAAAATTATTATAAACATGAGTGAAAAAGATCGCGAAAAACTAAAAAATGTGATAGAAGGAGTGATTGCTAATTCATCATCCTCCTCATCTCCTGACGGAAAAAATGCGACGCTGGATAAAGTATCCACGGCTCTTCAGGAAAAATTTCCAGATTTTACTCCGACTGCTTTTCTAGCGAAGGCTGAAGAAATGTTCGATGCAATCTTTAATGGCTTTGCTAATTCTCATCACTACATCCTGAAAGCAATGCTTACTGAAAAATTGTATGAAAGTTTTGCATCACAAATAGAACGCCGAGAATCAAAAAATCTGAGGCAAGAACTTCTGATAAAGCATAAAGAGACAAGCCTAGATGAAATTCAGATACTTTCTGAAAAAGCGCAGATTTTTGTAACTTTTGATGTCGAACAAATGAGCGCTATGGTAACAAGCGAAGGCATTTCTCCTGATAATCCTAAGAGAATATATCGCGATGTTATACACAAGTGGGTATTTGAGAGAGCTTTTGGTAAAGATAATTGGATTTTATCAAAAACATCAATAGGAACAAAAAAGAGAGAAATCCCTGAAAAATTAGCGATTGAAGATAAATGAAATACCTGGAAGAAGCACTAGCTTTGCTGAAGCTGGGAAATGTCATTGCTACAAAGACAGATACAGTCTATGGGCTTCTAGCTGATGCAACCATCGATACTGCAGTACAGCAGGTGTATGAATTTAAAAAACGCCCCAATGACAAGGCTTTGATAGTGTTAGTAAATAGCTTAGAAATGGCTAATAATATTGCAGAATTTACCGATGAGACGATGCAGTATGCGCATCAGGTCTGGCTTGAGGACAAGAAACCTGTAACGTTGGTTTTGAAAGCAAAGAATATTTCCAGGATTGTGACAGGAGGAGGTGATACACTTGCCTTACGATTGCCACACGATGAATTTTGCCTAGAACTGATACATCAACTTGGTCATCCGGTAGTCGCTCCCAGTGCAAACATTGCTGGACATCCTACAGCAATTTCCGCAGATATGGTGAAAAGTGATTTTGACATAAAATTACCTTTAATAATTGATAGAGGAACGTGCACTAATACACCATCAACTATTATCAGTTTGTTGGATAATAAACTAGTCATTTTAAGGCAATAGATGCCATCTTCGACATTTGGTTTTGTGGAAAGTTGGGCTCAGAAAGAGCCTCTAGTATCCAAGATGTTTTATGAATGAAACAGTGCAGATGTAAACAATTATATGCAGTTGCATGTGTAAGTTCAAACAAAAGTGCGACAAAAATGGTCTCCAGTATCATATTTAGAAATATACCCCAATGGGGTTAGGCGTGTGGGCGATAGGAGTTGTATTTTTGCAGAAATTTTGTGAGTTCTCTGCTTGCTCCGAAGATAGTATCTGCACACAGGGCGGCATAAAATTCCTCCCTGAAAACCCTGTTACTTAGCTCGATTTTGCCGTTGTATGTTGGTTTTGAAATATGAAACAAACTTTATACGGAGCATTTTCGATTAATTCTCGTAAAAATTTAGTGGCATTATCGCTATTTGCTTTTCTGTAAACGTTTGCGTAAAGGCGCTTGCTAAAGCACTCAATTCATTTTTCGTCACCATCATATGGTCGATTTGAACGTTTTCCCCCATCGTCATTTCGTTGTATTTCCTAAACTTGAACGGCTTGACGTACTTGTCAAATCTTCGTTTTTTTTGCGCTTCAATGAGTTTCTAGACCTTGGGAATCTAAAAAACTATGTTACTCCATTTACTAGAGAGGCTTATTCTTATTTAGTTATTAAATAAAGGATATAAATAATTTTAAATAAAAGTGTTTATTTGGGGGGTATGGTATAGATAATACTGTAAATATCTTTACTTCTACTTCGAGTGTAGTTGTTGCTGAAAAATATATACATAAGTATAGACGCGAGTTAAATCAGATAGCTTGGAATATGTTATGTAGTAGAAGAGAGTGGAGTATTCAATGCAACAAGAAAGATAACTAAAAACATGGCTGGATCCTTAATGATAAATATAAGCCATCCAGGACAGGCGTTATTGGAAAGGCTATAGACGATTGTGTTGCTGGGAAGAATGCGTTTGCCAATAAAACAGCTGATGATATTATAACTTTTGAAAAAACAACTCCAGCAAATTATGAACAGAAACACTGAAATGCGGTTATTTTGCATGATTATGTCCATGAAGTGATCAAAAAAACTTTTCCCATCGATCAAAGAAATAAAGACTAAAGCTGTCTCCCTAATATGGGGTCTCGTGTTTGGCAGATTTCTTGCAATCAATAAATACATAGAAACAGATAGCCGACGAATAATGTTTTTGAGCGGTCAATAGCGTATTTGTAATATTTGCAAAAATGTTGCTTTATGGTAGTATAATCCACGTTGATATGATTTTGGGTTTGTTATGAAACTAGAATGGGGAAAGAAAGTAAGTTGTCCAGCGTGCGCGTTGCCTTTTTATAGTATGCAGAAAGCATCTTTGGTATGCCCAAATTGTGGGAATAAATTTGAACTTTCAGAATTAACCAATCGCAAAAGAGCAAAAATCGCAATGGATGAGACACCTGAATATGATAAAAATCCAGTTTTTTCGAGTTTTGACGAGATTCCCGAGGAAATTGAACAAAATATGAATGAAGAAGATGAAGATATTGCTGCTACTGAAGTTATAAAGGATATGAAATTTGTTGATGGAGACAACTGAAAACAAAGTCGTTTTGACGGCTGATAGACCAACTGGGCATTTGCATTTAGGGCACTATGTGGGATCTTTAAAGAATAGAGTAACGCTACAAGATAGTTACCGTTGCTTTATCATGATTGCTGATGTGCAGGCGCTGTCTGACAATTTTGATAATCCTGAAAAGGTACGAGCTAATGTTACTGAAGTTACAAAGGATTACTTATCCGCGGGGATAGACCCTAAAAAATGTACATTATTTGTTCAATCGCTAATTCCAGAATTGTTTGAACTTACTGTATATTTTATGAATTTGATTTCTGTCTCACGGCTTGAAAGAAATCCAACTGTTAAGAATGAACTGCAACAAAAGAGTTTTTCAGATTCCATTCCTGCTGGTTTTTTGGCATATCCAGTCAGCCAAACAGCTGATATCACCGCTTTTAAAGCACAATTAATTCCAGTAGGGGAAGATCAACTTCCATTAATTGAGATCGCTAATGAGATTGTACGTCGCTTCAATCGTATCTATAACACAAATGTTTTGCTGGAAGCCGAAGCAATGGTTGGAAAAGTTGGCAGATTAGTCGGGATAGATGGGAAGGCTAAAGCGAGTAAATCGCTGAATAATGCCATTTTTATGTCAGATTCTAGCGAGATTTTGAAGCAAAAGGTTTATAGTATGTATACTGATCCAAACCATGTGAAGGTATCAGATCCAGGTAGAATTGAAGGTAATGTTGTTTTTGCGTACCTGGATGCTTTCTACGAAAATAAAGCGGAATTGGACGAACTAAAAACTAGATACCAAAAGGGCGGACTGGGTGATACAGTGTTAAAATCACTGCTGAACGACACTCTTCAAGCATTGCTTAAGCCTATACGTGAGAAGCGAGCAGAGATATCAGACAGTACTGTAATTGATATGCTTATGGATGGTTCAATTAAAGCACGGAAAATTGCAAAGCAAACCATAGCTGAGGTGAGGGAAGCAATAGGATTGTTGAAGTGTAGTACGGAATTTTAAACATTCGTCAGTTAAGGCTGATAACGTTGTCTAAAAATGAATCCCCTGCGAAATGTGCTTTGTTCAAAATTCATTGCGGATTTTGCAATATCCGTGGTATATTCTAAATAGGGTGAGAAAATCGGTTGGGCAATGTACGTACGAACTCTGTTTACATTGATTATTTCTTCCTTGGTATTTTCGCTAGAGGCAAAATTGAGTTTTTCGAATATACAGGGACAAAAAGATTTTTTGAATGCTCTTCTGACGGAAGTGGAAAAGTCGGATGCCTCTAAAAAACAAAACAAAAAGGAGGATAACACGGATATAGATAAGTATAAACAAGATATAAACACTCTAAAGGATGCGTTAATTCACATTGAAGATCAAACTGCAAAACAAAAAGCTAACGATAAACTTTTGCAGGATTTGGTCGATGATTATAATAAAAAGATGAAAGAACTTGAGAAAACATACAGGTTCATAATGTCAAAGTCAAAGAAATCAAAAACACAGGATGAATATTTGAGTTCAAAACCTCACGAAGTTTTTACAATAGATTCTTTGGATTATAGAAAAAAAAGGCGAAAAATTAAGGATATGCAGTTTCGACCACTGGAACTTGTCGAAATTAGTCATTCCTCTCAAGTAGAGAGCAATGCACCATTGCCAAGTAAGGATAAATAGAGAACAGATGCTTTTGTTATTAAATATAATTTTTGTTGCCTTATTTTTGCTGTTATCTGCGTTCTTTTCGGCTTGTGAGACAGCAATGACCGCGTATTCCAAACCCAAAATGTATACAATAGCGAAGGAAGGGAATCTCAAAGCTAAGTTAATACTTGCATTACAATCAGAAATCGGGCTAGTCATCAGTGCCATACTTACTTGTGCAACTATTCTTAATGCCATGGCGGTGGCAGTAACAACTGACTTGTTTTCCGAAATTTTAGGAGATTACGCCATCATACTTGCTCCAATAATTACCAGTGTATTTATCGTATTATTTGCTGAGGTTTTGCCTAAGATGCTAACTATTGCAAATCCAGAAAGTATACTACTTCCATCGGCGTATTGCATAAAAATAACATACAAAGCCTTACGTCCATTGAATAAAGTGATCGGGTTTATCGCTAAAAAACTGATAAATCTGCTCCAACCGACCTCAAAGAATAGCAAATCTGAGTACGAAGATTCGCTGGAAGAACTAAAAGGCGCAATAGCTCTACATAAAGGCGAAAATGTAGAAGATACACAGAAAGAAAAAGAAATGCTTCAGAGTGTTCTTGATCTGGGGGAAGTAACAGTAGCGAACATAATGGTGCATCGAAAAAACGTCACCATGATGTGCGCAGATGAACCAATTTCTCAACTTGTTGAAAGGATAATGTCTTGTCCGTTTACGCGTATTCCTCTCTGGAGTCAAAACCGAGACAATATTGTTGGAGTGCTACATGTTAAAGATTTGCTAAAGGCACTGAAGCGCAAAGAAGAAAAAGAAGATATAAATGTGCTGGATATAGCGTTAGCTCCGCGATTTATTCCTGAAAATAAAAATTTGCTTGATCAATTACAGTCCTTTAAAACTAACCATGAGCACTTTGCTTTAGTTGTTGATGAATATGGTTCATTTATGGGCATTGTCACGCTGGAGGATATTATTGAAGAAATAGTTGGCAACATAGAAGATGAACACGACGTTGTTGCTCAAAATGGTATAAGGAGGCAAGAAGATGGTTCATGTATTGTTGATGGCTCTGTAAATATACGCGATTTAAATCGAGAGATAAATACAGATTTTCGGAGTGATACAGCATCCACTGTGGCCGGATTTGTGATAAATTCCGTAGGAATTATTCCTGAGATTGGACAAACTTTTGTTTTACATGGATACAAATTTGAAATATTGAAACGTCAACGTGTACAGATTACACTCATTCGAATCAGTAAGCTAGAAGAAAAATCTGAAAATGAATGATATTACTATGAAATCCGCTCACTTTAAGCGCATGGATAAGTTGGTGATAATTCTCCACGGATACGGAAACAGTGGTTCAGATTACATAAAAATTGGAAAAACTTTTTTAACACCAAGTGTTGATAACGCTATATTTCTGTTCCCGGACGCCCCTAATCCGTGCGAAACCTGGACTGGACGACAGTGGTTTTCCCTTTCTTTGGACAATATGGACTTTGAAGAAATTCGTAAAGGTTTAGATTACTCTGCACCAAATTTATGTAAATATATTGAGACAAAAAGCCTGGAATTCAGATGCGATAATGTCTATTTAGTCGGAATTTCTCAGGGGGCGATTATGGCTTTGGAAATGATGTACTATACAAAGATATCGAAGATACTGGTCTGCTGTGGTCTATTCGCTCCTAATGCGTACAGAAAAAATGTATCAACTCCTGAGATTTTACTTGTTCATTCCGTTGATGATAACGTTATTCCATATGAAAGAGCGCTACAAGCAAAATCTGATTTAGAACAATTAGAGGTAAATGCATCTCTTCATACTTGCTATAATACTCGTCATAAAGTTTCTAAAGAAGGTTGGGAAATCGGAGCTACATTTTTGAATTAAAAAAAACAATATCCAAAATTTTTAAGGTATCAACCAGCTGAGCATATCTATTTGTACTTTTGTATTATCTGTAAGCAAAGTCAATCCAATTATGATATTAATGTGATGTATAACATTACAATCTGGATTTTCTCTGCACGTTACAGTATTTAGCCATAAATGCTATGGGCGAAACGCCTATTCTGCATCCTATAAATGAATTGGTGAAGATAATCTTGTTGTTGTACGTATTGAAGGCAATTTTATGCACACAAATGAACTTAGTAAAAATGCGGAAAGTATATGTAAGTAGTTTTAAGGCACGATTTGGTTGCGGGACTCAAGAAAGACGAAGCATTACATCATGCTGTTATCATCCGTCGTCGTACTTCGCCGAGTAATACACAAGTCTGCTTTCCAATCCCTATTGTATGGATGGGCAATCTCTATTCTATTTATTCGCTAACTTTACAAAACGAAAATTGAAATATTGCATGCAGAAGCAAAACATTGGATTTTTGCGCATATCTTATCACAAATTTTTTTGCTTTGTCAGATAATTGTTTTTCGGCTATCACAAGCTGTTCAGGTGGCACACCCTCTTTAGACAAAGTTTGCATCACCTTATCGATATCTCGTAGTTCGCCAAGGATAGGGATCCCCTTGATTGTCCGTCCAATATCTGCTTGGTCAAGTGTCAAAATTCCTATAGGCGATAAATTAAATGACACATCATCATTTGATATTATCTCCCGGCTGAATGCCTCTACTGATTCTATATTACCTATCAGCAATACTCGAGGAACGTATGTTGTTTGTGACTTGTTTCGAACTATTGCATCAAACTTCTGTATTTTGCTTAGCTTTTGATTGTATACTATCCTGCACAAAAATCGTGGAATCATAAGACTAATGCTAAGCACAAATACATTAATTATCAAAACAGAGTATGGCAAAAAGTCACCTTGGTTCATTAGCATCATTAGCGGAAAAAAGAGCAAATTTGCCAGTATAACAGAAAGAAATATTGGGGTCATATCTTCCATCGTTGTATACCTCCAGAAAGCCTGATAAGTTTGTAGCCAAAGAAAAATACTCGTACTGACGAGACTAAAAACCAGCATATTTTTCAATATATAAGCTGGGGAATAATCCAGAAAATCCATACCTATCCGAAGGTGTATCGATATGAAGAGCGAAAGGAAAGCCAAAAAAGCATCAAAGGCTAGAACAAAGTAAGGCGATGTTGTCGATGAATGCCTATACTGCTCTGGTTTTTGATTGTCTGTATTTTCTCCAGATTCAAAAATGGATACAAAAGTCTTTTTCAAACTAAAGAACGTCCTGTCCAAAATTTTTCCAAATTTTGATAACGTAGCCTCTATACTCATTTTGTCCTCCTTCTCTAGCTATCCAAGAAATTTCTTAATTTTCTGGAACGACTTGGATGTTTTAATTTCCTTAGGGCTTTTGCTTCTATTTGTCGTATTCTTTCGCGCGTCACAGCAAACTGTTGTCCAACCTCTTCCAAAGTGTGATCGGATTGCAATCCTATACCAAATCTCATTCGTAACACCTTCTCTTCCCGACCAGTTAATGTTGACAAAATCTTGTTAGTTGCCGTTTTTAAGTTAGATTGAATAGCTGCGTCAAGTGGCATCATAATTTTTTTATCTTCGATAAAATCACCTAAATGGCTTTCGTCCTCATCACCAATTGGGGTCTCAAGACTGACGGGATCCTTTGCAACTTTCATGACTTTTCTAACCTTATCAACAGGCATTGAAAGACGCTCAGCTAGTTCTTCATGAGTAGGCTCTCTTCCAAGCTCGCTCATAAGTTGTTTTGAAGTTCGAACTAACTTATTTATTGTTTCAATCATGTGCACAGGAATTCTAATCGTTCGTGCTTGGTCAGCAATTGCTCTAGTTATAGCTTGTCTAATCCACCAAGTGGCATATGTCGAGAACTTATAACCTCTCCTATATTCAAATTTATCTACGGCTTTCATTAGACCAATATTGCCTTCTTGAATTAAATCAAGAAACTGCAAGCCTCTGTTGGTATATCTCTTCGCTATGGAAATAACAAGTCGTAAGTTTGATTCAACCATTTCTTTTTTAGCACGCGCTTCATTACGTTCTGCCTTTTGTATTATGTGAAGGATCTCCCTGTAAAGCGAGAAAGGTATCATTGATATATTTTCTGCAGTATGAGCTATTTGTATTAGGTTCTTTAAATGCTCTTGGTTGTCATCACAGAATCTTTTCCAGTTGTCACCTTTTTTCGAAGTAAAGTTTTTAAGCCATTTATCATCAAAGTCCTGGTCTACAAAGCATGAAACAAGTTCTGACCTCTTGATGTGGTAGTTTTCAGCTTGAGAGACAAGTTTTCTTTCAGTCTCTGGAATGCCAGAAATGAGTGAGATATTCTGCTCTTTGATATTATTAATTCTTTGATTATTGAGATTTATTTCAAAAAAGTTTGTAGCAATTTCTTTTTTCAATTCTTGATAATCTTTATCATTATCAATTTTTAGTTTATCAAACTCTAAGAGCTTTTGCCTTGCATAAATTTTCTCAAAGAGCTCAAGATGCTTATCGAAAAGAGCGATAAGCTTAATTTTAGCTTCAGTGTCATTCGTTCCCACCTGTTCTTCTGCATCTTCACCAGAATTGTCTTCGTCATCTTCGTTAACTTTATAATTCAGATCTTCTTCAACATTGCTAGAATCACCTAGCACTATATCCTTTACCAAAATTATGTCATCCTTCAGTCGAGAGCGTAACGAACTGATAGCGTCAGAAGTCATATAGGTTACGCATAAAGCAGAATAGAGTTCAAATTTGGCTTCTTCAATTCGTTTTGCAATAGCAATTTCACCTTCTTTGGATAACAGCCCAACTCCTCCCATTTCCTTCAGGTAGATCTTGACAGGATCGTCTACTTTTGAATCTTCTTGCAAAATATCGGTATCATCCTCTTTTTTGTCACTTTTATCGCTGTTTGCATCGCTTTCCTCTGCTAGAGATATCGATTCTGCATCCTCTATGCTGATTATCTTTACATCATTATCTGTGAAATATTCTGTAATTTTTGCCAGTTTTTCGGAATCATATTCTTCTCCCGAGAAAGTATCAAGGAGCTCTTCATTTGTTAAATACCCACGTGCCTTATATAATTTCATTAACGATGCCAAATTTTGGTCATTTTCAATATTCTGCTCTAACGCAATATTATTATTTCCCTTTGCACACATTATTCACTCCTTCATTTCATATTTTTCACTATTGTTAGAACTGATAAATCCTAACTTTAATGCCCTGAATCTGTTCCAAGTTATCTCGTCAAATGATGCCTCGCACTCACTTTTTGCTACTTTCAAATCATCTACCACACGTTTTCTCGCTACTCCGAACTCAAAAACATCTTTCCAAAGACTAATCACATCATTGTCCTGCATCTCACTGTAACTAACAAACTCATTTGCGAGTTGTTCAATTTTTGATACTACGTCGCCTGCATCGCTAAAATCTTGTTTATCTGGATTTTCCAGTATACAATGCCTCAAATGCTCGAAATCCTTATCAGAAAACTCAACGCTAGCCAATTCTTCCACAACGACAGGGATAACTGATGGACGTGATATCAGGATATACAACAATACCGCTTCTCGCAATAACATTTTTTCTTTTTTATCCACTTGCACCTGCAGGGATTTTTTATACCCACTTAAATATGAATTGGTTTTATTCCCTTTTCCAAGCAGAGCTAAAATACGTCCTTTAATATCTTGTTTATACAAAGCTTTAATATCAGGATTTTGGATATCATCAATATAAGCAAAAATTTCCTTTTTCCATTTTGCAATATTTTCTGGTATCTTATTGGGCATTTCTGCAAAATTTTTGGAAAATTGTCCCCAGAGAAAATCAATTAAATTTTCAGATTTGGAAAGTAACTGTTCCATTTCAGCTTTCGGATGATTTTTCAAAAATGAATCTGGATCGTCATCTCCAGGAATTCTGCAAAACTTCAAACTTTTTCCTGGTTGTAGATATGATAACGCCAAAAGAGCGATTTTTACCATGGCATTGTATCCTGCAAAATCACCATCCAAACACACTATAGGCTCATCTGAATATTTCCAAAGTTTTGCCAGGTGTTGAGATGAAAACGCTGTTCCCATCGAAGCAACCGCCGTATTAAATCCATATTTGTTCATCATTACGACGTCCATATATCCCTCGACTAAAATAAATGGTGTACCCTTTGAGATATTTTTCACAGACATGCTGTAACCATACAAAGTTTCGCGCTTTTGAAAAATGGCTGTCTCGGGAGAATTGATATATTTTGGCGTAGCATCTTTTTGAATTCCCCTTCCTCCAAACGCTATCGGTTCTCCTTTTTTGTTAAGAACAGGAAACATTATCCTATCTCGGAAACGGCAAATCAACTTCCCATCCTTTTCCAGGAAAACGCCGGAATTTAAAATATCATCATGTGAAAATTTTGCCTCCTTCAGATAACTAAGAAGAAGAGAAGAACTATCTTTTGGGGCGTAACCAATAGCAAATTTATCAATGATTTCCTCTACAAGTCCCCTTTTTTTGCAATACTCCATAGCATCATTGCTCATCATTAGATTGTTTCTAAAAAACTCCATAATCTTCAAAAGTATGCTTTGCTGTTTGTTTATGCAATCATCGCCATACTGTACCTTTTCTGGAATTTTTATACCAGAAATTTCGGATAAAAGTTCCACAGCCTGCATGAACTGAATGCCGTTTCGTCTTATCAGATACTCAACAATGTCCCCTGAAGCACCGCAACCGAAACAGTAAAAAGTGCCTTTATCATC
>CADBQC010000161.1 GCA_902796745.1 uncultured Pseudomonadota bacterium | reverse complement strand
TGATGTTCGTGGTCGAGTGGCAGAATGGTCATGCAGAGGATTGCAAATCCTTGTATATCGGTTCGATTCCGGTCTCGACCTCCAGGAAACGTAAGTGACGTATGGGTATCGTTTTGGATTTCGAAAGCCAGGTTTTAGACCTGGAAAAGAAAATAAGCGAATTACGAGAAACCTCCAGGATTGGCGATGTCGATTTTGCTCGAGAAATCACGAAAATGCAGTCCAAAATTGATAAAATTCTTGTACAAATTTATCAAAAATTAACGCCCTGGCAGAAGGTACAAGTTGCGCGTCATCCAGAACGTCCTAAATTTACTGATTATCTAAAAGGGATTTTTACCGATTTTGTTGAGTTATCTGGAGATAGACTTTTTGCTGAAGACCAGGCTATATACGGTGGTTTTGCTAAAATTGACGGACAAAAATGTATAGTCATAGGTCAAGAGAAAGGTCATGATACTGAAACACGCCTACAGCATAATTTCGGAATGCCTAAGCCCGAAGGCTACCGTAAGGTTTGTCGACTTTTTGACTTAGCAGAAAAATTTGAACTACCGATTTTCGCATTTGTTGATACGTCTGGCGCATTTCCAGGACTTGAGTCCGAAGAGCGCGGAGTTGCAGAGGCTATCGCGCGTTGCATGGAAAAAAGTTTTCAGATAAGCGTACCTTTCATCAGCACTATCATTGGTGAGGGAGGTTCAGGTGGGGCTGTCGCGATTGCTACAGCCGATTATATCTTGATGTTGGAGCATTCAGTGTATTCCGTAATCTCGCCCGAGGGATGTGCTTCGATTTTGTGGAAAGATGACACGAAAGCGAATATGGCTGCGGAGGTTCAAAAACTGACAGCCCCTGATTTATTATCGCTAGGAATAGTTGATGCTATCGTGCCTGAACCAATAGGCGGTGCACACCGTAATAAATCACAAGCTATAGATGCTTTAAAAAAGGAGCTTTTAAAATACCTAAATAAATCGTTTTCACTCACGACAGAAGACAGAAAAAACGCCCGTCGCAATAAATATCTTAATATAGGAAATCAGTTTCTAGCTGTATGATAGCCCCCCCCACAACTGAATGGTTATGGGACTGAAGTGTCAGACGTGCGACAGTAAAGGTAAAAAACGAGAGCTTATCTTTGGCAATTTAACAAAATATTGTTCGCATCACGGTAAAAGCTCATAATATGTACATGGAAGCTCAGTTGTATGATGCAGAATGTCCGTTGTAGTTTGTGGGGCTTGTTTAAAATGTTCCTTTGGGATTGCGCCATCCACACTTTGTGTTCTCCCAAAAAATTCTGTGTTAGTTTCGGGGGGGGCAGTTGCAACGATTAGCGATTTTGTTCCTTTGCTGAATATTCAACCATTTGGAATGTGCTCTACCATAACAAACCCTGCTGTTGCGACAGCTACAGCGGCGGCCTTCGGAGTGCTAACACCTATGCCCTGCATGCCAGTAATACCGTCTCCATGGATCTCTACAAATCCAACTGTGACAGCGGGAATGGCTCCAGTACTCCACACGGGAGATATGTGTATGTGTGCATATGGGGGAATAATCAGCATAGCTTCTCCTGGGCAATTTACTGTGGATTGATTGTTATCTAAGTAATTAACTTCTGCTATGCACCATTCATATGGTGCATAACTAACCCTACGAAATCAGTTATTTTCTCAACTTTAAGAGCATTGTTACAATGCAGATTTGTGATTAGTAGATAAATTAACAACCAAGTCCTGTTATATGCAGCTGCAATACGTTTATTTTTCTGCGTAACTTAGCGAGGCAGCAACGAATTATGAAGTTCTATAAAATATCAGATTTACCGACTATAAGGTTGATATCCATACATTCTTCATAAGAAGAGCCCCAATCTACAAAGGCAATTTTGAGACTTTTTCTTAAAACTGAAGTTTTTCTCAAAGCTATTTTAAATTCGGTAATGCACATTTTCCTATCAATGGCATTCCAAACTCTTGTAAATTCCATATTTCTACATATATTTTTCCATGTATTGTTTTTGTTGCTAGTTCCCGTTAATTCCGCGATTTTGAACTAGTGCATCATGGGCTAATATCTATATTTTTTTCCGAAAAATTTACCCGTCCCTTCGCTTCACCCCCCCCACACATATTTCCAGATACGGCACCAAAGCTCGCTGTCATTCTGCTTAGAAATACTTCACATTAGTATCTGGGATCACAATTTCTCTTTTTCATAAGCTCTTATATCTGCAAACATCACCAGTTCCCGACACCATTCACCTCCACAGCAATTTCGGTTTATTCAGGATGTAACGCACACTTTCTGTTTAGATATTTGACATTTTCCGTGTATGATATAACCTACTTCACCTGCAAAAAGATGTTAAACTGTATCAGTTAAGATTAACATTGGATGATTTTATGTTGTTTTCTGTCAATGACATCAGAGCTGAGTTTATAAAGTATTTTATTGAAAATGGACACACTCATGTCAAGTCGAGTTCGCTTGTTCCTGATAATGATCCAACTTTGATGTTTACAAATGCAGGAATGGTACAATTCAAAGATACTTTTACTGGCAAGAAAATTTTGCCGTATAAGAGAGCTACGACAGCACAGAAATGCTTAAGAGCTGGCGGAAAACATAATGACTTGGAAAATGTGGGATATACTGCACGACATCACACATTTTTTGAAATGCTAGGTAATTTTTCATTTGGCGATTACTTTAAAGCTGAAGTTATCGAGTTTGCTTGGAACTTAGTCACAAAACGACTTGGCTTACCTAAAGAAAAGTTATTGGTTACAGTGCATTCTAGCGATGAGGAAGCCGCTGGTATTTGGAGGAAAGTTTCAGGACTTGAAGATGCCAAGATTATTAGAATTCCGACGAACGATAACTTTTGGTCTATGGGAGATACAGGACCTTGTGGCCCTTGTAGCGAAATATTTTATGATCATGGAGAAGAAATTCCTGGAGGAATGCCTGGCTCCGAAAATGAAGATGGGGATAGGTTTATTGAAATCTGGAACCTAGTGTTTATGCAATTTGAGACATTACGGGATGGTTCCAGGATAAATTTACCAAAACCATCAATTGATACCGGAATGGGGTTAGAGAGAATTGCAGCTGTTTTACAAGGAGTGCACAGCAATTATGATATCGATTTGTTTAAAACGCTTATATCAGATGTAAAAAATTTAACCAATACGGATGAAAAAAAATATGCGTCGCATTACAACGTAATTGCAGATCATATAAGAGCTGTTTCATTTATGATTGCAGATGGCATAATTCCAACAAATGAAGGTCGAGGGTATGTGTTGCGAAGGATTATCAGGCGAGCCTTAAGACATGGCTACATGATGGGAATGAAAGAACCATTTTTGTATAAGTTAGTCTCGAGCGTCAAAAATGTTATGGGAGAACATTACACCGAGCTTTCAACAAATGAAGATACAATAAAGCAAGTTGTACAAAACGAAGAAGATGGCTTCATGAAGACTATCGACAAAGGTATGTTTATTCTTAGACAAGAACTCGAAAAACTTGGTTCGTCAAATGTCTTTCCGGCGGATGTTGCGTACAAACTTTATGATACTTATGGATTTCCTTTCGATTTAACACAGGATATTTTGCGTAACGAAGGAAAGCGGGTTAATGAGGCAGAATTCGATAAAATAGCTTCGGAACAAAAAGAATTATCAAAAAAAGCCTGGACGGGTACTGGAGACACTTTTACTGAAAAAGTTTGGTTTGATGTTGCTGAGAAAGTTGGGAAAGTTAAATTTATATATGGATGCGCAGAACGGGAATCTCGAATTCTTGCTCTTGTTAAAAATTCTAAAATTGTTGATAAGTTAGAAGCAGGAGATGAGGGATATATTATCTCTGAGGAAACACCATTTTATGCTGAAAGTGGTGGACAAATTGGCGATATTGGCAAAATATTTTCAGGCGATAACATTGCCGAAATTGTCGATACTAAAAAGATAGCCGGCATAATCGTTCACAAATGCAAGATAACATCCGGAATGTTAAAAATCAATGATGAGATAAAATTGCAAATAAATGTTGAACGGAGAATTAAAACAGCCCGCAATCATACAGCAACGCATGTTTTACAAGCTGTTTTGCGCAAAGTTCTGGGAACTCATGTGGTGCAGAAAGGCTCGTTAAACACCGATGAAAAATTGCGGTTTGATTTTTTACACAATGCCCCAATAACGAAAGAGCAGATAATAGAAATAGAACAACAGGTATGCGATGTGATAGACAAAGCGATGCCTGTAAATATATACGAGACATCCTATGAAGAAGCCGTTGCGACAGGAGCTTTGGCTTTGTTTGGAGAAAAGTATCCAGATAAAGTTAGAGTAGTTGAAATAGGTAATGCTTTTTCAAAAGAGCTTTGTGGTGGCGCGCATCTTGAAAACACTGCACAAATAGGATGTTTCAAAATCATTGCTGTTTCTTCAGTCGGTTCAGGCATAAAGCGAATTGAAGCGCTGACCGGAAGAGTACTCGCAGAGCATTATGAAAAAGAGCTAAGCGATAATGCTAGATGTATCGAGATATTGAAATCTGATATTAAGGCTTTGGAGAGACAACTTGCAGAATTAAGGTCGCACAATTTTTCAGATGAGCTGAACTTTGAGATTGAAAAAGTTGATGATATTGAAATACGTCATACATTTGTTAATGACGTGGAACAAAAAATGATTTTAGAGCTGATAGATAAAGCAAAAACTTCAACTGACAGGTTTTATATGGTTATCGGAAACAAAAATTCGAAAACAGGAAAAATCTCTGTCTGTGTATACGCTTCAGAAAAGGCTATTGAAACAGGCATTGATGCAAAAGCGCTAATTACGAATTTACGTTTAGGAATCAAGTTTGGCGGGCGTCCTGACTTGGTGCAATTCGGCGGGATTGAAAAAGAAGTCTTTGACAAAATAGTTCTTGAAATAAAGCAATGTCTGAAAAACTAAAACGTCCAGATTGGATACGTGTTCCAGCTTCTGTTTCTCGCGGTTTTACTGAAACTCTAAACGTAATCAAAAATGCTGGAGTACACACAGTTTGCGAGGAGGCGATGTGTCCGAATATCGGCGAATGTTGGAAAAATAAAACTGCAACATTTCTGATAATGGGAGACACCTGCACCCGAAATTGCGGATTTTGTAATATAAAACACGGACATCCAGCGCCTCTTGATGAAGATGAACCGGAACAAGTAGCTCAGTCGGTGCACAAGTTGGGCATAAAATATGCCGTAATCACTTGCGTTACTCGCGATGATATAAAAGATGGAGGAGCTCAGCATTTTGCAAATGTAATCAAAGCGATACGTAAACTAAATCCAGAGACCAAGGTTGAAATTTTAACATCAGATCTGCGTGGAAACGTTGATGCTATAAGGACGATTGTTAAGGCAAAACCGGATGTTTTCGGACATAATCTGGAAGTTGTTAGAAAATTTCATAAGCAAGTAAAACGCCCCCCTGCGGATTATGACATATCTTTAAATGTTCTGCGAATTGTTAAAAAAATTGCTCCACAAATGATTGCAAAAACCGGAATAATGGTCGGAGTTGGAGAAACAAAATCAGATGTTTTCGAGCTAATCGATGATGTTGTGCACGCAGGTATTGACATATTGACTATAGGTCAATACCTTCCTCCTTCATCATTGCATTACCCAATAGCTCGCTATGTTACCCCAGAGGAATTTATTGAATACGCAGAATATGGCAAATCACACGGTATCGAAGTTATCTCCGGCGCTCTAGTCAGATCCTCATATAAAGCAAAAGAAACATACGAGCTTTTGAAAGCGCCTCAAAATATTGACTAGAAAATTTTGTAAAAACAAATGTCACGATTATATTTGAAAGGCTAACAATGGGAAAATTTTTTCAAAAAAAATCTTTAAAAATTTTCGATAAATTTTATGAATATATTCAGTGCGAATTGCTGAAAATTCAATGTGTTTCGCCTGCGTTTTTTTTGATATATAGTAATAAAATATCACAAATATATAAAATTTTAAATAAATTGTATTTAAAAAGTCGTTGTTTTTTTTGATTTCATTTAGAGTGTAAGTATTGTTTTTTAAATTTTGATCTTTGGAGTTGTTCTTTAAGAGGTATTTTGGTTCTATCGGTTAATGCGTAAAATTTGGCAATTTATTTTTAGTGTGTAAATACTCAATTTTTCGTAATAAATGAGATTTTACATGCAAGCTTGTGACACGAAAATACATCTTATGAGGAGTCCTTCTAGATTGAAGTTTGTTGTAGAGAGTGAAGAAATGAATAGAAAACAACTTATTGCCTTGCCGGCAATTGTGGTAGCGACCACAACTATGAGCACAATATCAGAAGCATCTGATACTCGTTGGCATATGGGAATTGATATCGGTATGGCGCAATATAAACAAGAACGCAAACAACACACGCATCCGAAATACAAGGATATTAATGAAATATTAGATAAAGAAATCAGGACAATTGAAGTTATGCAGAGCTTGCTTACAAACTTAAGAACTATGGTAATAGAACATGACAATAATGCCGCACAGAATGGTTACAATGCCGCAAATGGTCAAATAGGCGTGCTTAACCAGGCAGCTGCTGTACAAAACGCTATGAGAAACATTTTGACACGCAATGGTTATAACCTACAAGACGCAAACAATATCGTAGGCTCTCTGGCTCCTAATATAAATAACAATAACAACAATGCTCAAAACGCAAAAGCTGCAGCACTGAACTGGTTACAAACAAACCAACTTGATGTTTGGGGGGTTGGCGCGAATAACTTCAGTTATAACGAGATCCAAAATGCAATCAACACGTTAAATAATAAAAGAAATGCCTTAATGGCATCGAAGACTACCATGAATAACTTGATGAAAAAGCAAGGAGATAAAGTCGCAGATTTGTTAAACGAAGATGCTTTGAAGAAGTATGATAAGGATTTTGTGAATGATATGAACACCTTTATCAATACAGTCTCGGATGAAAATACTTTTCGACAAATAACTTTTGCATTGACCACTAATGCTGTACAAGACTGGGCAGATGCTAACTGGTATGGACGAAACAATCATCCTACAAAGCAAGCTGTAATGGAGAGTTTCATCGAAATCATGAAAGCTAAGGATGACTATACAAAGCTTTTGAAAGATATAAAAGTCAAGAGGCAGGAGACTGAGAAGGTATCTTCTGGTCGTATTAACTCGCCGGTTGTAGAAGCTAACTTTGGTGTTACAACATACTGTGGTAGTGCAGTTTTTGGCGCTGAGATGCTGGTTGGTATCAATTGCAAAGAGTTCGGTAAAAAGAAAAAGACCGACACCTACACGCAAAAGAGAACACCTGTGTATGCATCTGTTATAGGCAGAGCTGGTTTCTTGCTTGGAGACACAGTTGAGCCTTATGTGCTTGCCGGACTTAGGTTAAATAAAACTGCTCCTATCGTTGGTGCGGGTGCTAGGATCTACACCTCGAACGCGAAGTCTTCATTCTTCAAAGCTGAGTTTCAGAAAACTTTAGGAAAGAAGAAGTATCCAAGAGGTTGGACTGCGAAACTCGGTTTCGGGTGGACGTTATAAAAAAACTACTATCTCTTACATAGTGTCTTTACACGCATGAGATGCTATAATGAAGCTCTAAGAGGAGTTTCAGATTTCGGGAACCATGATTGATTTGGACACCGGATTGAGCCTGTATCAGAAGATGGTACAGGCTCGGCTGTTTGAGGAAAAGGCAGCAGAGTTATATACACAAGGTCATATTTTCGGCTTTTGTCATTTGTATATTGGACAAGAAGCTGTGGTTGTCGGCATTGCTCATAATATGCGGGTTCAAGACAGCTGTATAACAAGTTACCGTGACCATGCACATATGCTAACTTTAGGAGTGTCGCCGTATGAAGTGATGGCGGAGCTTTGCGGAAAAGCAACCGGATGCTCGAAAGGCAAAGGTGGTTCGATGCATATGTATAGTCGTCGGCATAATTTTTTCGGCGGAAATGGCATTGTAGGGGCTCAAGTTCCAATTGGCACTGGGCTTGCTTTTGCGCATAAATACAAAAAAGACGGTGGCATTTCAGTCACTTTTTTTGGCGATGGTGCTGCAAACCAAGGACAAGTATATGAAGCATTTAATATGGCATCGCTTTGGAAATTGCCGGTTTTATACGTTCTGGAAAATAATCACTATGCAATGGGAACGGCAGCTAAGCGTGCTGTTTCTGGGCAAAGCTTGAAAACGCGAGGTGATGCTTTCGGAATACCGACGATATCAGTCGATGGCATGGATATTCTCGATGTTATAGAAAAGTCGAAAGATGCTATAGATAAAGTCCGAATGACTTCTGAACCAATAATTTTGCATGTTGATACTTATCGTTACCGTGGGCATTCAATGTCTGATCCAGCAACGTATCGAACACGTGAAGAAGTCGAAAACGTGAAAAAAACACGTGACCCGATCATAAAATTTAAGAATAAATTGGTTGAAATGTTTAAAATAGATATTTCAAAACTTGATGAGATTGAAAACGAGGTAGCAGGAATAATAGAAAATTCGGCAAAAGAGGCGATAAATGCGCCATTCCCAGATGCTTCTGAGTTAGAAACGGATGTGATTTTATGAACAAAATACCAGTAAGACTAGCCCTAAGAGACGCTATGGCGGAAGAAATGCGTCGCGACCTGAATGTTTTTTTGATGGGCGAGGAAGTTGCATACTACAATGGCGCATACAAAGTCAGCCAGGGATTATTAGCCGAATTTGGCGAAGAGCGAGTTATCGATACCCCTATAACTGAGGCAGGATTTGCAGGCATTGGAGTTGGCGCATCGATGATGGGTCTGCGACCTATAATCGAGTTTATGACCTTTAATTTCGCTATGCAGGCTATTGATCACATCATCAATTCTGCCGCGAAAACACTGTACATGTCAGGAGGACAAATTAACTGTCCGATTGTCTTTAGAGGGTCAAATAGTGCGCCTCGCAAAGTGGCCGCTCAGCATTCGCAATGTTTTGCAAGCTGGTATGCACATTGCCCTGGTCTTAAGGTCGTATCGCCTTACAATTCACACGAAGCCAAAGCATTGCTGAAATCAGCGATTCGGGACGATAATCCTGTCGTCTTCCTGGAGCACGAAATTTTGTATGGCAAAAGTTTCGAAATGCCAGAAATGGAAATCGAGCCAATGCCACTAGATAAGGCAATTGTCATGCGCGAAGGCACAGATATAACCATCACTGCTTTTTCAATATCGGTCGAGTACGCTTTAGAGGCTGCGCAAATATTGCAAGATAAGCATGGGATTTCGGCTGAAGTAATAAATTTGATTAGCTTGCGCCCATTGGATAAGGAGACTATTATTCAGTCAGTGAAAAAGACCAGTAGGATTATCAATATAGAAGAAGGATGGATGTCATGTGGCATCGGTTCAGAAATAAGCGCCATAGTTGTTGAAAACGCATTCGATTACCTCGAT
>CADBQC010000160.1 GCA_902796745.1 uncultured Pseudomonadota bacterium | reverse complement strand
TTTCTCATGCTTCTTTCCAACATTAAAGCCACTTCTTTCGCCGATAATACGTAATTCGACTGATGCCTACATTATTGTTGCTAATCCCATGACGATGAAGCAATTCCCAGTGTTTGACCTGTTTTTCAGGAAGTTTTTCAAAATCCGCCCTACTTCTTTCTTGCACCACAAGCAATCACTGCACTTGTATAAAAAGTCTCCTTTCTTAAATTAAAAATTTACAATTTAATTTTGGAGACTTTTTTATCTATTTGCTCGACTTAAATCGCCTTAGCCATCTCAAACTCATATTTGTCTCATTTGTTATGAACTTCCGAATCTTTTGTCTTGCATTTGAAAGAATGCGAGTTTAGGTTTAATCATAGATACAAAGATTTGCTGGCAATTCTGAAATAATGCTAATCAAGAGTCAGCATTTTTTGCTCATCAGTCGTCAATCTAATACTCATATCATTGTTCGCATTCATAGTATATGTGTTTTCCCATAAATTCATTGCGATTTTTCCGTAGCTAATTCGTATTCCAACATACTTGCCTCAATCTCACTCCTATTTGATTCTGAGTACTAAATTCGCGTTAATAAATATGACATTATCTATTTTCTATCGAAACTTTTACATTTTTTGTTCTATCGCGCCTGAATATTAAGCCGGACACATTGATAGCTCTAAAGTCTTGCTTACATATTTCATTAGCTAATCTTTCTAGCAGGGAATATGAAATCAGATGTTTGCCTTTCGGTGACATTTTATGTATAATTTTTTCTAGAATGCGTATGCGCAGGGATAAGTGTAGTCCTTTATATTTGTTTAACATTACGCACTTTTCTGTATCAAACGCCTGCAAGTACGCATTCGCTATTTCGTTTAAACAATCATTTTCAACACTGATGCGATCTATTGTTTTGTTTATATTCTCTATATTTAATCCATATTTTTCAGACAGCTCACTGTAAGCCTTCCTCCATCTGACACGTTCGTATACAACTTGTTCATTTGATGGATCTTTGACGTAATCGGTTATACCGAAACGTTGTTGCAAAGTTTCTTTGATATCATCCGGCGAAAATTTAAGTAATGGGCGAGCTAAGGTAATATTTTTGAAATTTGAAACGGGCTGTATCGAAGTTAATCCTTTTAAAGCAGAACCTCGGGATAATCGCATAAAAAATGTTTCCCACTGATCTAGTGCATGATGAGCAGTCATTAAGACGTTCGCGCCCGTTTCTTGACAATATCGGTATAAAAATTCATAGCGGGCTCTGCGTGCTTTGAGCTCTACGCTCCCCACTATTTTTTCTGAGTGCTCCCAAGTAAAAACTTTATATTGTATTGAATGCTGTTTCAAAATTTCGATTGTAGGAAGTATCTCTGTTGAAGATTCAGGTCGCAATTTATGGTCTACGATGCAAGCGTGCAGTTGTATACCATGTTCAATCGCATATTCGTTGGTAAGCAATGTTAAGCATAGGCTATCGGCTCCACCTGACAATCCGACAACCCAAGCATTTTCGTTTAGTCCTAGTTTTTCTATTGCGTTTGCAAATAATTCTTTTGTTATTATCACTGCTCTATCAATTTTTTTATATTCTCAACTGTAAACCCAAACTTCTCAAACAAATCAGCAGAGGTTCCAGACTCGCCGAATTGAGTAATTCCTAAAATAACATCGTCTTCCTGCGTTTTATATTTATACCAAATATCCGGGGAACCAGCTTCAATAAACAATTTACGTCCAGACAAAACGGAGCTCTTGTATTCTGCGTCTTGCAGGTCGAACAATTCTAGGCAAGGTGCAGAAATGACACGTATGTTGAAATCTTTTAAGGCATTTTTCGCATTCGTTGCTAGTGTTACTTCAGAACCGGTCGCGATTATCGATATTTTTTCATGACCATCATTATCAAATCCTGCCAGTTCATACATTCCTTTTTCGCAAAGATTGTTATCTGTATGCGCGGTTCGAACGTTTTCTATAACTTCTCGAGATAAAATTAACGCCGTTGGTGTTGTTCGATTTAACACAGCCAATTCAATACACTCTGCAACTTCGACATTGCAAGATGGACGCATTACGTTCAAATCTGGCATTAGTCGCAACGAAGAGAGTTGTTCTATCGGTTGGTGAGTTACTCCATCTTCTCCAACAGCTATTGAATCGTGTGTCAAAACAAATACCGGAGCAATTTTCATAAGCGCTGCGTTCCTAATTGCTGGACGCATATAATCGCTAAACACCAAGTATGTTCCTCCATACGGGATAAACCCCTCAATGGCAAGCCCATTCATAGCGCATCCCATCGCATGTTCTCGAATGCTGTAATTTATGTAATCACCACTAAAATTTAAGGCTGTGATAATTTTATTATTCTCAGAAATTGTCGCTGTGGAATGTGATAAATCCGCTGCGCCACCAATAATTTCCGGAAAATGCTGACATAATTCCCCAAAAACAATGCCACAAGGTTCACGTGTTGATGTCGCACACGGCGATTGTATAAAATCATTTTTGATATTATTGATGATTTTATGCAATTTTTCTTTGTCGAGGTTGCAATCGGTTTCGGGAACGACTATCTCAGATTTTTGCCATAAAATTTCACGCGGTATTTCAAATGGTTTTTCAGAAAATCCGAAACTTTTTCTGAATTTTTTTGCATCTTCATTTGAAATAAACCTGCTGTGACAAGCATTCGTACCACACTTCTCAGCTGGATATCCAATTTTAGTCTTAAAAGAAATAAAGACTGGTTTTGTCGCTTTCTTAGCTTTATTCAAGGCTGTTCTAATATCGTCGTAATCATGTCCATTTGCCTCGACTGTTTCAAATCCGTACGATTGAAATCTAGCGATATTATCCGTCGTAAATTCGGATGCAAAACCGTCAACAACAACGTCGTTATCGTCAAAAAGCACAATCAGATTGTCCAAATTCAATTTTGATGCCAAAGTCATGGCTTCATGCGAAACCCCTTCCATCAGACATCCGTCTCCCGTTATGACGTATACCTTGCTTTTCAATCCTTTTTTCTTCAAAGCTATAGCAAATCCAACTGCAGTGGCTATACCTTGCCCTAAAGCACCTGTCGTCATTTCGATGCCTATATCCCTATCCAATTTCGGATGTCCTTGACAACGCGCTCCAAGTTTTCTGAAATTTTTTAAATCATCGAGTGAAAGGGACGTTTTTTGAGTTAAATATATCGTTGCATACAGCATCGGACTAGCATGTCCAGCCGATAATATTAACCTGTCTCTATCAGCTTTTCCTGGAGCAAAATCGATAAATTCATTAAAAAGAACAGACATAACATCTGCAAAACCAAGCGGTGTCCCCTGGTGTCCAGAGTTCGCTTCATTCACCATATCTATGGATAAAGCCCTTATAGCGTTTGCAAAATTTTTCAATTTGTCATTCATTTATCTCTTATCACCCCTTTTATAACCCCGCTTCTCATAGGCAATTTGTGACACCACAAAAATCACCCATTCCACATTTCAGAATATATGCTTCGCACTGAACTTTCAAGAAAGATAAAGCATCTTGAGAGTTTTACAAGTAAAATATTTAAAATGCGACATAATTGCGATGTAATACCTTGCGTTATGCCTTACTCAGAAAATTTGTAATTACGGTGCTTTTTTGTGTGTGGAGTTATCAGTAGACAGCGTCTTTCACAATAGCATCTAAATGTTGTTTTGTGACGCCGGATGATTATTTCATATTTTGCATAAATCAAAGTTCCATTTCTTAAATCAAACACTAGCAATCATTTACTCGACTTAAATCGCCTTAGCCAGTTCAGGCCAAATTTTGTCTCGTATGGCCTGAACTTATACACAATATACGTGACATATATGGTACAATGTATTCGGTAAATATTTAGGCGTGTTTCCATGAACGAATTGCAGACGACGTTACCAGTGCTCAAAGTGAAGTCGACGATATTAATGCCTCATGCTCAATTGCCTATAGTCATGAATGAGCATGATTACCAGTCTGTTGCTACAGAAGCTATAGAAAATAATGTAGTAGCAGTTGTGCAGCCACAGCCGATTTTTATAAACGCTGACAACAGGAATGAGCTGAAAAAGTCCTATAAAACTGGATGTGCGGGAAGAATAACAGATATAAGTCCAACGGGAAATTGCGTCACGATAACAATATATGGGTTGTGCCGTTTTGAAATAATAAAAGAAATAGAGCCTGTTATGTCTGGAGCATCACGGATTGTTGTAAGTTATGAAAAATACCTGGTTGATATGGAAGAACAAACTGCGGAAAACCAGGAATTTGACAAGCAACGTTTACTAGATGCGTTAGACGGTTATTTTAGACGTTTAGAAATTTCGCCTAATTGGAAAGAGATTAAGAATACGCCAGGAAATATCTTAGTATCTGCATTAGCAATGGCATGTCCTTTTCATCCAAGTGAAAAACAATCGCTATTAGAAACTGTTGATTTTAAGGAACGGACAGACATGATTACCAGAATGATTGAGATAAATTCATATGATCGA
>CADBQC010000159.1 GCA_902796745.1 uncultured Pseudomonadota bacterium | reverse complement strand
AATATGAATATATCTATTGATAACCAAACTGTAAATACTGACTCTAAAAAATTTTTGAATTTCTTAAGAGGAAATCAGAATGATCAAGCAACAATTGATCTTCCGAGCTCAATTTCAGATTCCATAACGAGCAAAATTCAAATTTTGAGTCCAATAAAATCACTCGCGAAAGTGACATATACCTCCAACGATAGACTGGATGTTGTTGTTGATACAAATGATTCTGAAGCGTCTGGATGGATAACTGATGAACTTATAAAGTGTGATGAAATATCTGCGATTTCAAAAGTATCGATACATCTACATCAACTTTTTGCAAAACCGCGAGTTTCACACACTTTGCTTGAAGATGACACCGCTAATGTCGAAGAGTTTATTCATGACAAGATTACAACCCAAATGGCAGCTTCGGAAAATAAGTCGTTTTTGTTTGGCGATGGAATTTCTCAACCTAAGGGAATTTTGAAATACGATATTTCTGTTGGAGGACAAAAACCACGCCAAATTGAGGGTATTGTTGGAGGAGAACCTGGCAAAATTACCGATTATACGAAAATTATTGAGCTTATGGAAAAGCTACCGTCTAAATATCTTGCCAATGCTACTTGGATTATGTCTCGCAATGCAGCGTCTCACATACGCACACTGAAGGACGGAACAAACGGCAAATTCCTTTGGCAAAACTCTATTGCACATGGTATTCCGGATACGCTTTTGGGTTATCCAGTCGTCATTTGCGATGATATGCCGAAAGTGTCTATTTCTGAAAAAGAGAAACAATGTGTGCCTGTGTTATTTGCAAACCTATACGAAGGCTATCAAATTGCGGAAAAACCAGTTATAAATATACTGAAAGATCCGTTTAACGCAAAGCCATATGTCGAGTTTTATGCAACAAAACGCATCGGTGGTGATGTTGTCAATTTTGATGCAATAAAAGCGCTAGTGCTACAAAAGTAAACCCATAGGGAAGTTTCGGCTTCCCTCCCTGAAACATAATGTGGTACAATTCTGAGGTGGTTGTTTGAATAGTAGAAAAAAACATGCACAAAATTTTATTGACTATAACAGCGCCAACAATAGTTTTGGCAACAACACAGATTAGCGAAACGAGTGCAACTCAAAGCAATGGTTTTGAATTCCTGTCGGGCATAAATGCCGGTGGCAAAATTAGTTGGTATGACGTTGGGAAAAAAGATCTGACAATGAATTTACGAATCGGAGCTATTGATGCAAATGCATGGAACGCAACATCGATTCGCAAGACAAAGCTTGCCCCATTTTTGGAAGGAGAATTATCCGCACAATACTTGATGAATAATGTAATTATTGGAATAAGTATTGCAGGTGGAATAGCATTCGGAGGAAAATACAGGGAAAATGGATATAAGTACTTTGATGCAAGTGACAACGCATTCAAACAGGCATTAAACGAAAAGTATGAAAAAGAAGCATTTCCAATAGCAAAACAAAGATGTCACATATCATTAATGCCGTATATAGGCTACAGAACAAATCCACAAACTGATATATACTTAAAGTGCGGACTAGAAATGGTTGAGACTAAATATTTCGATTCAGAAACAAAGCGCACATATCATCCAGTAATAGGAATAGGCTCTTGCTATAGATTTACTGCTACCTGGTTTTTCAGGTTCGAAGGTTGCTACGTTTTTCCCAAAAAGAAAACGATATCCAAAAACATCAAAGTCACAATCGCACCTAACACTTATGAACGTAAAGCTAAAGGAACTGTAAAACATGGGGAATATGTAATCAAACTTGGCTTTGGGCGCAGATTTTAGCACCACATCCATTGTGCAGAATAGTTTTCTCACGAAACATCACCCGCCTGTCAAGGTCAGCGACCAAAGGGGGCTGAGCGTATGCGTACCTTGACAGGCTTAGGGGCGCGATGTGGTAAAATTGAAATCATATCACATCGCGCCTTGTAGCGAAAAAGTACCGAAAAAAGGCTGGAGTAGCACCTTTCCGATGAGTCTCTCTGGCATCGCTACCTATTCATCTAATGGATACATCGATACAACTGATACTAACCCTCTTTCCACGAGAATCATAAATCTGACCGTATCCACCTCATTTCCTAAACTATCTATACCAATCGGTTTCAGATGTTCGCCTCCGCCTTCCATCCTCTCTTTGTAGGTAACGTCCATAAGAAATGTTCCTGTTCTAGTGCTTCTGGACGGAAACTTAACTGAGTCGACACTATCACTGTCGAACAATCGCATAACAAGATTATCCACTTCTTGCCTTAATTTTGAAAATTGATATGGTCGCGTAGCACTTACAATAACTCCATTCAAATCGACGCTTACCTGCTCCGGCTCAATCGAGATAAGATCATTCGGCAACTGAACTGAAGTCATCGGCATAAGATGCATATTACAATACGCGCTATTTACAAAGGAAAAATACTTTAAATATATTTCCTGCACGCTGTTTAACCATTGCTGAAGCTCGTCGGACAACTTAAACATACCTCTTCTTTTTAACTGCCCCACCGATGCTTCAAAATCATTGTTTGGAACTTTGAAAACAGGGTAATACCCTAGATGTCCGTGTGTAAGTAAATGTCCGTAAGTTTGCTGGCTTTGCAATACTCGAGCTAATTCAACCAAATGCCCATTCATATATCCTGGTTGCTGAGCTTCTGCTCTTCTATGTGATTGATCTCCTCCTGCTAAAATTATGCGTCCCAACTCATGCATAACCATCCCAGGATTATTGTTCTGAAATCGTCTAAGATAAGCTTGCAATGCTACGGTATCCAGCGGTTTAGCCGGTTGTGCGGATAAGTGGTCATGTGCATCATAGTACTCTTCCTTCTGCCCCCCCACTTCCAGCAACCATGCGTGCCTTATTCCAACCGAGCATGCTGTTGTGTATCACATAATAACTTCCATCATTCTCCTGTTGTGTCATTGCTCCCTGCCCATCTACCATAAAGGCACTCGCAAAAGCGAATGCCATAACTATGCTGAATTTCTTGCTCCCTTTCATGCAATCACCTCGCATCCAGACAGTAATCGATTATTGTATCTATGATATTGTTTAAATTTTGCGGGACTATCCCATACTCCGGTCCTTCAAATCGCCATGCGTTCGAGAGCCTAATTGCCAACGTAGAAACACCTCCACGTAAAGATTCTACCAGTAACTTTAACTGGCGCAAGGTAGCATCATCAGGCAATTCCTGCGAAGATACAATCTCGTCAAAAATTTCGCGTCCAGCCCATTCGTCCCAGTAGACTTGAGGTTTATCCTCATCGAATTTTTCGACACGAGACTTATCCTTAACTTGAGTAGCTAAATTTTGATTTTTAACAAGCGCTTCTCCATTTTTGGACGTGCAAGCAAAATAGCCGGTATCTGATAGCAATGGGCTCGAAGCTTGTTTGCTT
>CADBQC010000158.1 GCA_902796745.1 uncultured Pseudomonadota bacterium | reverse complement strand
TGCTCGCACATTTTATTTCTCCATTAAATCCTTCAAAAATTTCTCGACTGAAAATGCCTCAAAATCCTTTTCAGTTTCGCCAATCCCGACGCCGTATATGGGAAGTTTAAACTCATTAACCACACGAACCAGCGTGCCACCTTTGGCATTTCCATCCAGCTTGTTTAGTATCAATCCGGTAATCGGATGAATTTTTTGAAACTCATTAACTTGCTCCACCATATTTTGCCCGGTTGTCGCATCTAGAACAAGTATTGTTTCGTGTGGAGCCGAATCATCAATCTTCGCCAACACTCGATGTATTTTTGCAAGCTCATTCATAAGGTTCGTATTATTCTGCAACCGTCCTGCCGTATCGATCAGTAAAATATCACTTTTAGAATTGCTTAACGCTTCATAAGCTAAACTAGCTGGCTCTCTTGGTTTCTCTGGATTAGTGTTGCCACAAAAAATCCTGCAATTCAATTTGTTTGCCCACACAGCAAGTTGATCAGTTGCTGCCACCCGGAATGTATCGCAGGCAACAATGTCTACTGATAATCCCATTTGCCGAAAGTGATATGCCAATTTCGCAACAGTCGTGGTTTTGCCACTTCCATTAACTCCTTCTAAGACAATCACGAACGGATGTTTATCAGAATTAACATTGATTTCGGCTATCAATGGTGAAATTATAGTATCTATCTTATTCTTTAATGCTTCTGTAATGTCGCCTTTGGAACCTATTTCCTTCGCTAGTGCTGTCGCTAACTTAACTCCAAAATCAGCCTCTATCAGAATTTCTTCCAGCTTTTCATTGTTTTTAGCAAATGCGAAGTTTTTGAATATCGATTTTAATTTTCCGAAAAATGACATAAAGCTCCCTACACATTAAATCTTTCGACGTTTGCTCCACAGTTACTAAGCTTTTCTTCCAAATTCTCGTAGCCCCGATCCAGATGATATATGCGATTTACGATAGTTTCACCTTCAGCGACAAGTCCTGCAATTACAAGTGAAACAGAAGCACGCAAATCTGTTGCCATAACTTGTGCTCCAGTTAATTTTTTTACACCGTTAACAACAGCAGTTTTTCCGTGCACCGAAATATTTGCGCCCATTCTAGCTAATTCTGGGACATGCATAAATCTGTTCTCAAATATATTTTCAGTTACTGATGCACTACCGTTACAAAGCGACATCAACACAGTATATTGCGCTTGCAAATCCGTTGGAAATCCTGGATACGGCGCAGTTTGTATCGAAATTGGTCGAATTTCTTCTGTGTTGTGAGAGACAAATACTCCATTTTCTTTCTGTTCACAGGAAATCCCCACTAAATTTAGTGTCTCGAAAAATGAGGTTAAATGGTCATACTTACAATTTTTTAGCAAAACTTCACCATTAGTTATAGCTGTCGCTATAGCGTAGGTTCCAGCTTCTATTCTATCTGGAATTATCTCGAATTCCGATCCATGAAGTTCATTAACTCCTTCTATTGTAATGACTGATGTCCCTGCTCCTGAGATCCTTGCTCCCATCTTATTTAAAAGTTCACAAAAAGCCTCTACTTCAGGTTCCATCGCCACGTTTATAAGCCTTGTTGTCCCATGAGCTAAAACTGCTGCCATCAATATGTTCTCGGTTCCAGTCACAGTAACTACTGGAAATGTTATATCGCAACCAGTTAAACCTTTTGGTGCTTTTGCTTCGATATATCCATTTTCTATCGAAATTTCAGCCCCCATTAGCTCCAGTGCTTTTATATGCAAATCTACTCCCCGAGAACCGATGGCACAACCTCCAGGAAGTGAAACTGTAGCTTTCTTGCACCGCGCAATCAATGCTCCTAAAACTAGGATTGAAGCACGCATTTTTCTAACAAAATCATACGGAGCTGTTGCTGACTTTATTGTACCAGTTGACAGGGTAACCGAATGCGTATCTTCATAATTTATCTCAGTCCCTATGCAATCCAAAAGGTCGAATAGCGATCTGACATCAGCAAGATTTGGAACATTTTTATACACCATTCTATCTGATGTCAGGATTGATGCTACAAGCGCCGGCAGTGCCAAATTTTTAGCTCCACTAATTTCTATCTCACCCTTTAGCCGGCAACCACCTGCTATTCGAATACTTTGTAACATCCAAAACATGAAAAATACTGATATCCTCCTAATTTTATCTTGCTCACTCCCGATAATCAAATATTGTTTTTGGATTGTATAAGTTCATAACATATGAGGCAAAAATTGGCTTGGTTTGAGTGCAACAACTAAAAGTAAGCAAATAGACAAAAAAGTCTCCAGAATTAAATTGTTGAAGGTTAATTTAATAAAGGAGGCTTTGGATTATGCAAATGTGTACTGCAAGGCAAACAGTGCAAATGTTGCTAAGTTTTTACGAGAATTAATCGAAAATGTTCCGTATAAAGTTCGCTCAATTCAGGTCGATGGAGGTTCTGAATTTATGAAAGATTTTGAGAATGTATGCAAGGAATTGGAAATCGCTATTTGTTCTGCTACTTGCAAAACCAACATATAATGCCAAAATCGAATGCAGTAACCGGGGGATTTTATGCCACTCTAACTGAGAATTACATTGTCTAAACACGCAGAGAACTTATACGCCGTCTCCAGCTGTGTTTTCGTTAACGGAACATGTAGCTGTGGCTCCATCTGAAATTTATGCAAATATAATTTCTATTGCCCACACTCTTCCTTGAGTGAGCTAACCCCATTGGGGTACATACTCTAAATATAATGCCGGAGGCTCTTGTTGTTTCACTTCTCTCTGAACTTGGACATTAAAAACAGAGCAAACCTTGATTGTAATGATTATCCAAATATTTCTGGAATATGCTTCTTGGTATCCAGGAGAACCTCACGAGCCACTGGAGCTGCCGTTTGTGAACCTCCACCACCATGTTCAATCAATACAGCAACAACAACTCTTGGGTCGTGAACTGGCGCATACCCGACAAATACAGCATGTTCTTTCTTCCAATAATCATCGGATACAGTTTTCCCAGCTCGTCTTAATTTTTCTGTAATTCTGAACACCTGAGAACTACCAGTTTTCCCACCAAATCTGACATTTTCATCATCGATTGCGGAATTTTTGGCCGTTCCATACCATGAATTTACGACGGCGTCCATCCCATCCAAAATGGTTTGTATATGCGACTTAGGATAATGTAAAGCTGGCATTTCGCTAATATTGAAAGATTTGTTTAGATGTGGCGTAATAACTTTTTGTCCATTAACCAAGATTGCCATCATTTTTGCTAATTGTAACGGTGTAACCAAAACATATCCTTGTCCAATTGCCATGTTGAATGTATCTCCTGTTGTCCATTTTTGCTTTTTTGTTTTTTTCTTCCAAGACTTTGTGGGTATTAGACCCGATTTTTCATATGGAAGATCAATACCTGTAATTTCTCCTAATCCGAAATCATGAGCGACTTGTGCTATATCATCCGGCGAGAGCATTTTTGCAACGTTGTAAAAATAAACATCGCAAGATTCGGCAAGAGCATCCTCAAGATCTACAGAACCATGACCGCCATTTTTCCATTTCCAGCAATGAAATTTATGATTACCAAGAAGAGTATGTCCAGAACAATTAAATCGTGTATCTTTCGTTATCACTCCTTTTTTAAGCCCAGCTATTGCTGTCATCAGCTTAAAAACTGAGCCAGGCGAGTAAAGTCCACTTATAATTTTATTTATCATTGGATTGTATGGATTTTGATAAAGTTCTTGTAAATCTTTGCCATTTATTTTTTTTGTAAACATGTTTATGTCATAACCTGGATATGAAACAAATGCCAATATTTCCCCGTTCTGGGCATTCATGACGATACAGGAGGCGCTCTCATACTGCGATAATATCTTGTAAACATCTAATTGTAGGGCAAGATTTATAGTTAGGCTTATATTATCTCCAGGAATTGCTTTTATATTATCGATATCTCTTATAAATTGGCGTTTGGCATTGACTTCAACATGCTTGATACCTGCACAGCCAAATAACTGTTCATCGTACTGCTTTTCGATACCAGTTTTCCCAACTTTTGCCATTGGTATAGATAATGTTGCATTATTGCTATTTTCTATATCCATCTTTGATGGAACACCGATATATCCCAAAATATGAGAGAATTCATATGGAAAGTTGTATGTTCTGGTATGACTTCCTTCAATCAATATGCCTGGCATTTTTGAAGATGTGACATAAAATTTTGATAAATTAGTCCAATCTAAATTTTTCTGCAAGGTAACATATCGATTGGAGTTAGTAATTATCTTGGGAAGATTGGTTATTTTTGCTTGAATATCCGGTGCTAAATTATGTCTATTAAGTAATAGCCCCATCACTTTTTGATTGTTGTTATTCCTTATGGCATCCAAATCTAACATCGCCGTATATGTGAGCGTATTTGTTGCCAATATCCGTCCTTTGGTATCCATTATCATGCCTCGCATTGGCAAAATCTGTCTGGTTACAATCCTATTCTTATCTGCAAGCAATGTGTAATAAGACGAACGATATATCTGCAGATACACAAGCCGTGTGAGGATTACAGCACCCAAAACAAGCTGTATTACGGCAAAAAATGAAATCCGCTTATTAAAAAACCGCCTATCATCCCTGCGGTTACTCATACTTTTGCCATTTTAAGATTGTTCACAATATCTTTTATCTTTCTTTTTGAAATTTCTAATTCCTTGTTTATTAAAACAAATTGATATTTTGCTATTTTTTTAACTTTAAATGAATCATTCAACCTTTTATCCAAGCTTTCCGAAGTTTCAGAATTGCGTTCCATCAAACGTTGTTTTAGAGAATTATAAGATGGAGGTAAAACCAATATTCCAACACACTGCTCTTTGAATTTTTCATCATTTAAGATAGCATATGCCCCCTCATATTCCAGATCCAGAATACAGATATCCTTGTGTTTCAGCACATCATCGATCGCCATCTTAGATGTTCCATAATAATTCCCAAAACATTCTACGAACTCAACAAACTCACCATTTTGCACCATTTTCAAAAATTTTTCTTTTGTTACAAAATGATAACTTATGCCATCTGTTTCTCCATCTCGAGGCATACGTGTAGTGTGTGAAACCGTTAATCCTGCACAATCAAACTCTTTTAGCAAATAATTTATTATGGTCGATTTGCCAGCTCCAGATGGGCCAGAAAATACAAGTATCAATTTTTTCATCTTTCATCCAATTTAAATTCTATGCGTCTATTTTTAGCCAAATCTTTGGCGCTTTTTCCACTCGATATTGGCTGATTTTCTCCAAATCCAGCTGCTACAAGGTTCTTCGGAGATACGCCTTTTTTTATTAAAAATTTCACCACAGAAATTGCACGCGAAGCCGAAAGTTCCCAATTTGACGTGAACTTGCCACTATTTATTGGACGCTCATCTGTGTGCCCATCAACTCGCAAAATCCATTTGATATTCTTAGGAATTTTTTCACCAATTTCCTTAATAACATCTGCCAACTCAGCAACTTGCTTTTCCCCCTTAGAGCTTAACTCATCCGAAGCGGAATCAAAAAATAGTTCAGACTGAAATATAAACCGATCGCCAGCAATCTTTATGCCACTTTTATCCTTTACTATGTTTTGCAATTTATCAAAGAATTCAGAACGATATGAACTTAACTTCGTCAACTCATTCAGCTTTATATTTTCCCTCTTGATGTATTCAAGCGCCTTCTTTTGTTCCTCAGATGTTTTATGTTCAATGGCTAATGCAGCCATAACTTCTTTCAGGTTTTTCGTTAATTCCTCAATTTTTTCTTCCAGTGATACCTTAGCTTCATGCTCTTTATTTTTCAAAGCCTCTTCTTTATCAAACATACTTTGGAGATTTGCTACTGTTTCGTTTAATTCCAAAATCTGCTTAGCAAGATTTTCATTTTTGTCTGACAACTCTGAATTCTTATCCTTTTCTAAATTTAATAATTTGCAAACGCTTGACAACCTGTCTTGCACATCGGAGAGCGAAGAATTTTTATCAAAGATTATGCTCGATAAATACACTTGCGAAGCGATAAATCCAACCAAAACAAATATAAAAACCAACAAAACAGTTGATAAAGCATCAACAAAACCCGACCATATGTTTACTTCTTCTTGCTCCCTTCTCCGTGTATAAGCCATATCAAAATCGAACCTTGTCCCAACTTTCATATTATATCACTTGAAACTTGTTGCTTGAAGAGTGTCATCTGTATAGGTTTATAACATATGAGACAGGAAAGGCCTGTGAATGAGTGAGATAGCACAGGACTAGCAAATAGAAGAAAAAGTCTCTTCTCTGAAAGAAATTATTCTCATTTTTAATGCTGGAAAATTTTCCTTATATTTGCTTGACTTAAATCGCCTTAGCCATTTCAAGCCAAATTTTGTATCATATATCACGAACTTGTACAATCCCTCTTTTGAAGGTATATTGCTATTAGAAAGACTTTCTTGTAGAATGCCTTGAAATATCTGGTGGGAATTTTCTAAAGAACTTTCCACAGTGTACACATTAAGATGGCTAATAGAAACAAAAAAATACGAAAAGATGAAATATTTTATTATTTAATATACGCGTCATAAAACCGACCCCAGTTAGTTTCTAGTTCTGATTTTCCTCTTGCAATTTGTCGTTTTTCTGCAAATTTATAAGCTATTATTAAATGTATCCAAAGTTCTTTAGCCTGAGATTTTTCCTCTAGAGTTTTTAATAATCTTAGTCGTTGCTGTTCCATAACAGCATTTGCATTTATAAACAATCTTCTGCAGACATCGTGTTGAACAACAGTAGCTGGTTCAACAATAAACTTATCCATAAAATTATTAATTTCGGTACAAAATTCATAATATGTTAAAGTTTTTTCAGAAACTTTTTCTGTTAGTCCTTTATGAAGATTTATATAGTGCGAAACTATATATTTATTTCCAAAAAAGGTATTCATAACCAATTATAGGATAAAGTAATTTTTCATTAAACAGCAAAAGTAGAGAGGCGGATACCATATCAAGTGCCTTGGAATAACAACCTATTCTTCTGTGAAATCGTGCTAATCGCCTTCGTATTATTGAATTTTTACTTTCAATCAGACAAGTTTCAGATTTGCTTATTACATGTTTATTAGATATTTTTATCTTTTTATATACAAAATTTCCATCAATATATAATATATTTATCTTAAATTTT
>CADBQC010000157.1 GCA_902796745.1 uncultured Pseudomonadota bacterium | reverse complement strand
TATTTTTTAGATATCTGTATTTGTTTTTCATTAAATCCTTGCGCTGAAACGAATGTATCACAAATGCCCAGTTCTTTTGCCAAATGGTCAGTTACGAACGGAATGAACGGATTTGCTATTCGTAGAAACTCTGCAAAAACAGCACCTGCAACATCCTTCGTTTCCTGATCATCCTGAAATTTCATTGCTTCAACAAAAAAGTCGCAGAACAAATCGCGAAGGAAAAATTGAATATTCCGCGTCGCATAATCGAAGCGATACTCAACCATATTTTGCTCAATTTCGTTTTTAAAATTTACTAACTTAGCGACAATCCAGTGCGTTAATTTTGTCGACAGTTTTATATCTGATAACTTTTTTTCAAAAGTTACGCCTTTCATTTGCAAAAAACGTGCAGCGTTCCAAATCTTTGTTATAAAGTTTCTTGCAATTTTTATTTGTTCTTTTCCAAGTTTGATATCTCTTCCCGGTACCGATAGAAAAGCCAAGGAAAACCTCAAAGCATCGGCGCCGAATTCGCCTTTTATCTCCAGCGGATCGATTACGTTGCCCTTCGATTTCGACATCTTCTGTCCTTTATCGTCCCGCACCAGTGCATGGATGTATATGTCCTTAAATGGTGGTCGTTTCATGAAATATAGACCCATCATCATCATGCGTGACACCCAGAAAAAGATAATGTCAAATCCAGTCACAAGCGTTGAAGTTGGATAATACTTCTCTAATCGTTCTGTTTTCTCAGGCCAGCCAAGAGTAGCAAAAGACCAAAGTCCCGATGAAAACCAAGTGTCTAAGACATCCGTCTCTCGCCTTAACTGCTCTTTTGTAAATCCTTGTTTCTCAGCCTCAGCAACAGCTTCTTCCTCAGATCTTTCAACGAATATTTCACCATTTGGTGCATACCATGCCGGTATTTGATGTCCCCATATTATTTGTCTCGAAATGCACCATGGTTCGATGTTTCTCATCCAATCAAAATATGTATTTTGCCACTTCTCTGGGAAAAACCGTACATCACCATTTTCCACAACCTCAATAGCTTTCTTTGCCAGAGGCTTTGTATCAACAAACCACTGGTCAGTCAGTCTAGGTTCTATAACGGTGTCAGATCTATCTCCATACGGCACAGTGTGTATTATTTCATCTTCCTTAACTAGAAAACCATCACCCTTCAGCTTTTCAAGCAAAATCTTTCTAGCTTTTTTGAGATACAACCCTTGAACAAATTCCGGAACATTGTCATCACATACCATATGTCCGTTTTCATCAAGTATCGTTATCATATCGAGATTATGACGCTTCCCAACAGCAAAGTCGTCATAGTCATGTGCAGGCGTTATTTTTACGCATCCAGTGCCCTTATCCATGTCTGCGTGCTCATCAGTGATAATCTCAACAGAACGATTTGTATATGGAATTTTTGCTCGTTTTCCAACAAAGTGCTTATACCTTTCATCATCGGGATGGACTGCAATCGCTGTATCGCCAAACATGGTTTCCGGACGTGTTGTTGCAATAGTAATAACTTCATTACTTCCTTCAATTTGATAATTGATATGCCAAAGCATACCCTTTTCTTCCTTATTAACTACTTCTAAATCAGAAATAGCTGTTTTAAATTTTGTATCCCAATTAACTAATTTTTTCGCTCTGAAAATCAATCCATCTTTGTATAAAGTTACAAATGCCTCGATAACTGCCTTTGAAAAGCCTTCATCCATTGTAAATCTGGAATACTCCCACGGGGCCGAGCATCCTAAAGCCTTCTGTTGCTCAAAAATACGTCCACCAGACTTGGATTTCCACTCCCAAATTTTTTTAATTAATTCATCACGCGATAATGATTTTACATCAAGCCCTTCCGCTTCTAGCTCTCGCGATACGACCATTTGCGTTGCAATTCCTGCGTGATCCATTCCTGGTTGCCAAAGAGTATCATACCCCCTTTGCCGATAATATCTAATCAAAATATCCTGAATTGTATAATTCAGCGCATGACCAATGTGTAAACTACCAGTAACATTAGGAGGAGGCATCAAAATCGTAAATGTTCTGTCAGAATTCCCGTTCGGATAAAATTTGTCCATCGTTGCTTCATAAACTTCTTTCTCAAACTGCGAAGGATTGTATGTTTTTTCTAAAATTTGTGATGCCATTTTTTGCTGACCACTGAGAAAACTCGCCATTCATTCTATCATACCCCTACCGTTCGCTACAACGAAAGCTTATCAGTATGATTGACTAACTGGTAAATAAACAATTGCCATTGGTAACAGTCTATGATACAATTCAAATTATATCAGTTAAGGTATACTTTCTTATGTTTTTTAGATTAGTTAAGCTGTTGTTTCTTGCAATAGCAACTACCTTTGTTGGATATTATGTTGCTTTGGCAGATAACGAAAAAGCGCAAAATGCAGGAGCTTCAGATTCAGAAAAAAAGAATGTTACGAAGAAAGTCGCATATAAACGCAGATTTAATGGGGGTATTCTGCTGTTAACTGCTGAGGAAATTGTATTACAAACAAAAGAAAAACTAGTGCTTTCTGACATCAAAGCTAGCTTTAGCAAAGGTAGCAGGGACACAACTATTGAATGCAACAGGTGCAATTTAGACTTGAAAGATAAGAAAGCTTATCTCCACGGGAATGTTATAATCAAATCGATGGATATGACTTGTTGCACAGAAGGAGCTGTAGTCGATTTTATGGCTCAAACAATAACAGGAAGCGCAAAGGTTACGGGGACAGGCGCCCGTGGAAGTTTTATTTCTAATGGATTTTCAGTTGATAAAGATGGAGTTATAAAGCTGAAAAACATCGCTGTAAAAGGAAAGAAATGAAACAAAATTACTACATCGTAACTGCCATTTTATTGTTGTTATCAGCAAGTGTAAATGCATTTGATGTGAAAGCAGATGAGGCGCAATTTGATACCAAAAAAAAGGTTTGTCATCTGGTGGGAAACGTTATAGCAAAGCTGAATGGCAAAACATTTATGGCGGACAAGATTGTAATTCATATGGAAAAAAATGGGCGAGAAGCAAAGAAGGTAGTTGCAACGGGAAATGTGCATTATAGTGATGAAAAAATTTCAGTGACCGCGAAAAGATGTGAAAGTAATATGTTGTCAGTGACTTTCTCAAAAGATGTCGTAGTTGAAGGCAATGATTATGGTATTTTAAAAGCGGATCGGATTGTTTACCAGCTCAAAACTGGTATGGTGAATATAACATCAAAAAATCGGGTAAAATTTATGCTGGATAGTTGCATTGAGAAAAAACTACAAAAGAAAAAATGATATTAGATATAGAAAATATAAAGAAATCCTACAAAAATAGAATGATTTTGAACGGAGTTAGCTTAAAATTTAGTACTGCAGAAATTGCGGGAATTTTGGGGGCAAATGGAGCCGGAAAGACTACATTATTCTCAATACTTTCCGGCTTGATTAAACCAGATGACGGAAAGATAAAATTAGCAGGAAAAGATATTACTGACACAAAGATGCATAAACGAGCAAATGCCGGGATAGTGTATCTTCCTCAGGATACCTCGATCTTCCGTGGATTGTCTGTCGAAGATAACATAAAGGCTATTTTAGAAATCACATATACGGATAAAAATCAAATGTATGACAAATTGGACGAACTTTTAGAGGTTTTTTCTATTACACATTTGCGCAAATCAATGGCTTCTGTCCTGTCTGGTGGAGAACGCAGAAAAGTTGAAATAGCGAGAGCTTTAGCTACTTCGCCAGCATTTTTACTGATGGATGAACCTTTCTCTGGTGTCGATCCAATTTCCATTAGTGAGATAGTGACAATTATAAAAAATCTGAAAAGTTCTGGAATTGGAGTAATCGTTACCGATCACAATGTGCGCGAAACTTTGCAAGTAATCGATAGAGGATACATTATGGCAAATGGCAAAATTTTGGTGAGTGGAACTTCAGATGAAATTGCAAACAATGAGCAGGCTAGAAAAATGTATCTAGGGGCAACGTTTCGGATTTAGCTTTGTCTTTACAAACTTTCAGCACTCAAATTGAATATACCAAATCTGTAGTCTTTTCCCAACGTATAATTTATTTCTCTAAAGTGTTAGTTAATTGGCACAATCATAAAAAAACTATGCTAGACTACTCGCTAGAGAGGTTTTATATCTATTTTGTTTTTTAAGGAATTAATCATGTTAAGTAAAAAATGTTTATTTGGATGGTTGTACTTAGTTAATATTATATCTATATTTAGTCCTACTGCGAGCAATGTTATAGTGAAAGAAAGTATACATGATTTTAGAAGCGAATTAAATCAGCTATATTGGGATAGATGTTGTTGTCGTATAGAGTATTGGCTTCCAAATAACGAATGCGAGGAGGAACATTCCTGGATTCTTAATGACTATTATAAGGACTCCAGGACAAAAGTGATCGGGAAAGCCATAGGCGATTGTGTTGCTGATGAGGGGTACTTTGAGCATAAGAAAGCTGCTGATATCATAACATTTGAGAAGACG
>CADBQC010000156.1 GCA_902796745.1 uncultured Pseudomonadota bacterium | reverse complement strand
TGGTGCCCAGAGATGGAATCGAACCAACGACACAGAGATTTTCAGTCTCTTGCTCTACCGACTGAGCTATCTGGGCATCATTAACTAGGTTAACAATACCACAATTTCCCGCCAACAGCAAAAACTATTTTAGCCTCTATCGACTTTGCTCACAATTTTTAGACTACGTAAGGTTGCTATTATCATTGTGAGGTGAGCTATATCCATTACTTCAATTTCAACTTTGATACTAACCAAATTATCGTATTTTTCTCCGAAACTAAGACTTACAATGCTGGCATTCAGTTTTTCTATCGTCTTTGCTATGCGAGATAAGTTGCCAGAAGCCTGATAAACAGAAACGTACAGCCTTGCACTGTATTTATACTCTGGAGTAAACGCATCGTCATTCCATGCAAGAGGAATTATTTTGGCATTACCTTCCTTAAATTTGTATTCACACATGCGACATTCTGTTATATGAATTTCGATATTGTTATCCGAAGTTATAATCCCGATGATTTTATCTCCAGCGACAGGAGTACAGCATCTATTCGATAATATCGTTGAATTATGTGGTAATCCAAGTATTGGGAATTGTTTGTCATTTTTCTCTTGTGATGGTATAGAACTATGCACACTTGCAACCGTTATGTTGGTATTTTTCTGTTTGTTATAAGCCTCGACAACTTGTCTTAAAGTTATTTCTGCTACACCTATTGCATAAAATAACCTACTTATCTCTCTGAATTTGAAATATCCAGCCAACTGTTTTATATCAGATTGAAGCAACGCAACATTATGATTTTGAAAAAACTCATAAAGATTGCTTTTTCCTATCATTTCCGCGCGCTCTTTCTCAAAAGATTTTAGTTCTTTTTTAATAGCCGTTTTTGCTTTAGTAGTTACTACTAGTTTTTCCCACGATTTTTCTGGAGAACTTGATGGATCTGTCCTAACATCGACTTGGTCTCCATTCTTAATAATCGTATTTAAAGGAACAGGAACACCATTAATTTTTGCTCCTACTGCGTGATTTCCAACATCTGAATGAATTTCATATGCAAAATCAAGAACGGATGCTCCTTTTGGTAAAGAAATAATAGTGCCTTTTGGGGTGAGGCAAAATACCTTATCTGTTAGCATTCCAGTTTGCGTTTCTTTCAAAAATTCTTCCATCCCTGATGTATTTTCCAGAACCTGGACAATGTCGTTAATCCACAAAGTATCTGCTTTTATTTTTGACTGAGACTCACTTTCTTCAGTCTTGTAGTTCCAGTGAGCAGCTACTCCATATTCTGCTACCAGGTGCATTTCTTTTGTTCTTATCTGAACCTCAATACGTTTATTTAGAGGGCCAATGATGTTGGTGTGAAGTGATTGGTAATTATTGTTCTTTGGGGTACTTATATAGTCTTTAAACTTCCCTGGAATGACAAGATAACTTCGATGAATTGCCCCCAATACCTGGTAGCACTGAGGAATTGTGTCTACTATAACTCTAAATGCAATGATATCGGATAATTGCTCAAACGATATATTACGCACAGTTAATTTTTTCCATATTGAGTATGGGCTTTTTATTCGCCCCGATACAGCGCAGTTAGGATCTATGGATTGTGATAATTCCAATAACTTTTCAGAAATTATGTTTATTTCATGTTCTGTGCTTGCTATGTGCTCATTTAATTTCGATTTTAGAGTATTGTAAATATCAGGATGAAGCTCATGAAAAGCTATGTCTTGCAATTCTTCTTTTATATTGGCAAGACCAATCCTTTCTGCCAGAGGCGCGTATATTTCCAAAGTTTCCTTTGCAATAGATTGTCTCTTAGCTCTTTTTTTCTTATATGCCAACGTGCGCATATTGTGTAGCCTATCTGCAAGTTTTATTATTGGTATCCTGATATCTGAAGCCGCAGATATCAGCAACTTCCTGAAATTTGCTATTTGATTTTCTGCGATGGAAATTCCTTCAAACTTAGTCAGTTTCGTAACGCCATTTACGATACTGGCAATTTTTTGACCAAATTGTTCCGACAATTCCTTCATCGTTGTTGCAGTATCTTCCAATATATCGTGGAGCATTCCAGCAATGATCGTCTCTTGATCCATTTTTAACTCTATTAGAATTTTTGTCACTTCTAGTGGATGAGAGAAATATGGATCCCCACTTTCCCGTAATTGTGTGCCATGTCTTGTAAGCGCAAATATGTATGCTTTTTTTATGAGCTCGCGATCAAAGTCATTGCAATACTGGCTTATCTGCGAATTGATTTCTTCTGGCGTTATCAAGACCAATCCTTCAAACAAGCGCTACCCTCATATATTAAGTTTAAGTTAACTAGTTAAAATTTTCTGTAATTTTTTTCGATTTTTGGATGCACTTAATTTTTTTTATTCGAAAAGTGGGGAGATGCAAACTCCCCATCGGAAGTTCGCATCTCCCATTCACCATGAATGGTTATTTAAACGTGTCTGATATTATCAGACAAAAACGCGTTTTGTTGCATTTTTATTTAAAAATTCACCTTTTTTCTCTAAAATAGTAGATTTTATTTTTGCACAATACGCACTGTGTGGTTTTTATTTTTGAGAATTTTATGGTATATAAAAAGTTTTATGGGAGTGCCCTAATTTTAGGGCGCTTCTTTTGTTGCGACAGGAGCAGAGGCAGTTTCCACGATCGCAATGGATGGAAAACTACCAATAAGCAGTATTGCCCGTGGCATGAATATCAAGATGAAACTGTCTAGCGTCCAGAAAAACATGATGCCTAGCAAAAGTTTTGCTAATGAAGATTGTAGTGGTCGGTTTTCAGGCGCTTTAGCGGAATTCCGTGAGGCTACGAGGCGCACCCTTGAGTCTGGTGAAGTCAGGTTTGCTGATGTTTCCTCCGTTATGGTTGCCCAGAGTAAGTTTATTGAGGCTATATCCGATGTTATTTTGTCAATGCTACGGTCGCAACAGCAACTGTTTATTGAAAACAAAGAGGTAGCTGATAGGCTTGAGAAGCTCGGAAGTGTCTTTTCTTCGAATTCTAAAGGGAATAGTTCCTTGCGTTCAAGCTCATCTGACAATTTATCTGGGAGTACACGTGCAACGTCCTTCGACGAAATGGATTTTGGTAGGCTGTGTAGGGAATGCGCATATGCACGCTCCCAACTCCGAGAAGAGATAGGAAAGCTCATCCACCTTTGGTATTGGAGCGTTCTTTATTATTTCTGCAACAGTAGCTCTTGCGATTAATTCTTTTAAAATTTTAGAATAATTTCTGATCCATTTTATTTCCATTCCGTGGGATGGGTGAAAACCCTCGCATTTAGGCGAATACTTCAGTATAATGTGAGGGATGACATATAGAAGAAGTTCACATAGTATTCTGTACAAAGTATAGGTACAGAGTATTATATGGCAAT
>CADBQC010000155.1 GCA_902796745.1 uncultured Pseudomonadota bacterium | reverse complement strand
CTTAAGCTATACTTGTATCTTTGATCATTTTCTCTAGTAGTGCGTTTACATTGTTTACATCTATATCGCTGTTTACCTTTTACTACCCCGTCTTTACGTAGCTCTTCGCTCCCGCAATGTCTACATTTTACCATAAATTTATCTCCATTTTGCCATACCTAATTTAAATTCTAGCATACTTTTCTCAAAGTTACTACAATTGGTTAGGGGCGCTGACTTTTGGGCGTTATCATCTATCCCAGTAATTTTTCCGGATCTATTGCATGTCGTCCTTTACCAGAAAGGTCATTCACTTCAAAATAGAGCTGAGGTTTTTTTGCAATTGACCCGGTTTGCCCAACCTTTCCAATAATTGTGCCCTTCTGTACTTTTTGCCCAACACTGACTTTCGCTTCCTTCAAGTTCGAATAAATTGACATAGTCTTCTTTGCGGTATGTTTCACGACGACAGTTACACCATACGCAGCTGCATCCCCGCTTGGCACACCAGCAATTACCACAGTTCCAGTAGCTATCGATTTTACGGGTGTACCAACAGAAGCATCGAGAATTATTCCGCCGTCTCCATCAAAATGTTGCGAAACTTTGGATTTTCCATTCGCTATAGGCCACTCATATTCATGAACCTCAACAGTTGGCTTAGGGTCTAAATCGTTTTTGGCATCATCAGCAACTGTATTATCTGTTTCATTCGTAGATACGTTAGGATCAGAATTTAGGTCATCGCTCTTTATTGGTGGCATGTCATCCATACCTGTTGTACTGACCGTTATATCCGGTTCAACTAGTACTTCTTCATTATCACTAACCTTAGGAGTAACAATCAACCTCTGTCCTTCATAAAGGTGATATGGTGGTTCTAATTTATTCAGTTTGATTAGCTCTGAACGCTTCATGCCATAATGCTTTGCAATGCTTTCAACTGTATCATCGCCTTTTACTCTGTGATATGGGTCAATTTTTTTTATTTGAACCACTTCTGGCAGATTATCGCCATCGTGAGCGCATCCTCCTAACAATAATGCTGTTAAAGACAATCTAAAAATCTTTTTATTCATGAAAATAACTCCTGTAAGACACTGATTTCGCCCCTCGCGGTCATATCGATGGTCATTGGCGTGATAGAAACATAATGACTATGAACTGCACCCAGGTCAGTTGCTAAATCGCGATTCGAATCTTCTTTCCTAAAATCAGCTGAACCAATCCAAAAATACGGTTCTCCACGCGGATCGGTAAATTGTATAACGTGATCATCAATTGCGCGTGTCCCCTGACTAGTAATTTTTATTCCTAAAACTTCTGAGACTTCACAAGATGGGAAATTAACATTCAAAAATACATTCTTTTTAAATTTGTAATTATCCATTATGACTTTCAGCACCACAGGCGCATATGTCTTGGTTACTTCCCAATTTGCTTTGCCATCCTTTGTCAACCTTTGACTAAAAGCGATGGCAGGAATATCAAAAAGGCACGCCTCAATAGCAGCAGCAACCGTTCCAGAGTATGTTACATCATCAGCTAAATTAGCATCTAGATTTACTCCAGACAACATAAAATCTGGCTTTTCCTTAAGTAGATATCTGAGAGCCATAATTACACTGTCCGTTGGAGTTCCGTTGACAGAAAAGTGGTGATCATCGTGTTCTTTCATACGTAATGGACTTTTTAAAGTCAGCGAATGCCCCGCACCACTCATATCTGAGTTCGGAGCAAAAACATACACATCATCAGAAAATTTGTTGGCTATCTCTTCAAGAATAGCAATACCAGGCGCCTGTATCCCATCATCATTGCTAATCAAAATTCTCATAAACACTCCTCGGTTAAGTATTGAATGATGAGATTTAATTTCATAATTCCATCATCTGTTAAAATCACATCACTTCCCTTGTTCATTATATATGAATTTGCTTGCAATTTTTTCAACTTATTTTTCAATCCATATTTTATCTTAATGTGCTCACTTATAAGCTCAATATTTACGCCAAATTTGGAACGCAATCCCATTATCAATCGCTCCTTAAATTCATCGTCTTCGTTTAAGATTTCTTCGTTAAATTCTGGATTTTCTGTCTCTATAGCCCACTTCAGCCATTCTTCATTATTTGAGATTTGAGCAATTGCTATCTTATGACCATTCACGGTACAACGTGAGTGTGCACCTGCTCCTACACCATAATAATCTTCATATTTCCAATATGAAACATTGTGTCTTCCATAATGTTTATCTTTCGCAAAATTTGAAACTTCATACATCTCAAACCCATAACTTCTGGCTATTTCAATCGTTTTTTCAAAAAATTCAGCGGAAGAACTCGGGAATGGGAGAGAGCCAGAATCGATCATTTCTTTCAGTTTTGTATTTGGTTCGATGATTAACTCATATAGTGATATGTGTTTTATAGGGTATTCCAAAACCTCCTTTAGTTCTTTTTCCCAGGTTTGAATATTTTGCCTAGGTCGATTGTATATCATGTCAATAGAAATATTATCAAAAATTTCTGACATTTCAAAAACACAGTCTTTCGCCTCTATAGCAGAATGTGTTCGTCCAAGCATTTTTAGAACATTATCTATTATTGATTGCACACCTATAGAAAGCCTGTTTATGCCAGATTTTTTTAGTTCAAATGCTTTTGTTTTGTCGATTGTTTTCGGATTTGCCTCAAGAGTAATTTCGAGGTTCGGAGCTAATTTGAACATATCATCTATTTCTTCTAGAATAGATACAATAAACCAACTTGGAAGAAGTGAAGGTGTCCCGCCTCCAAAGTATATGCTAGTAATTGGTTCACCTTTATAGTACTGTTCCTTGTATCTTTGTAATATTTTTTTGTAAGCTATAAACCACTTAGAATAATCAATAAATTGATTACAAGGCACGCTATTGAAATCACAGTAATAGCACTTAGAACGGCAAAATGCCCAATGAATGTATATGGTGCTCATATTGATTTAAGCTATAGTCCTAGGCTTATGCAAATATCAAGTAATTTTTTCGACGACGTTGCTATTATGTTATAGCTTTCACCAGATGAACTCATGCTAATAAAGCCCCCTGCCTCTTTTATGAGGACTATACCAGCAGCTATATCCCAAAGACAAGCGTCATAAGCAACAACAATGTCATATTTTCCAGCGGATAAATAAGCTAAATCCAAGGCAATGGAACCGGTTTTTCGTAATATAGCTCCAGCTTTTACCAATTTTTCATCTATGTTTAGAGAAGCACGTGCTGCGACTACCGCCTCCTTTATATTTTCTCGACCAGATACCCTTAAGCGATTTCTCTGTCCGACAAATGCACCCTGTCCTAATTCTGCCTTATAGCATTCGCCACGGACAGGATCCAATGTCACCCCTGAGGTAAACTCATTATTCAGCTGTAACGCTATATTGATGGCGAAATAAGGAATTCCCCGCATGAAGTTGCTGGTGCCATCTATAGGATCAACAATCCAGACGGAACTGTTATTCGCCTTTTCAGTAAAACCCGATTCTTCACAAAGTATGGAATAATCTGGACGAGCGCGTGCCAACTCTTGTGTAATACGTGTTTCAGAATTTCGATCAGCAGAAGTTACAAAATTACGAAATCCTTTATGTGAAACTTGCAACTTTTCTAATTCTCCGAAATCACGTAACAACGAAAAAGCAGCTTTTTCCGCAGCTCGTTGCATTATGTATAAGGTCGCGGAGCTTCTCATTTTTGCTTACTTTGCTCGCTCCACATACGAAGAATTCGAAGTATCTACGACAACTTTCGTTCCCGCCTCAATATGTTGAGGAACCATAATCTTCACGCCGTTCGATAAAACCGCGGGTTTATATGAAGAAGCCGCAGTTTGTCCTTTTACTACAGGTTCAGATTCAACAATTTCTAAAACGACTGTTTGTGGAAGTGTCACGCTTATCGGTTCATTTTCATATAGGCAAACAGTCACAATCATACCATCTGTTAAAAACGCTGAAGCATCACCGACTAAATCCTCAGGAAGCTGTATTTGGTCATAAGTCGCTTGATCCATAAAATGAAGGTAATCTCCATCTTTGTATAAATACTGAAACGGTTTTTCTTCCAAGAACACCTTTTCTACCGCTTCTGCTGATCTAAAGCGTTCGTTTAGTTTTGAGCCTCCTCGTAATTCTTTCATTTCAGCTTGAATATACGCACCACCTTTTCCTGGTTGTACATGTTGCGTCTTAGTCACTATCCACAACTTGTTGTTATGCTCAAGCACGTTCCCAATTCTTATCTCATTTGCACTTATTTTCATCTAATCTTTCCACGAACACTGGTAGCGGAGGAGGGACTCGAACCCCCGACACGCGGATTATGATTCCGCT
>CADBQC010000154.1 GCA_902796745.1 uncultured Pseudomonadota bacterium | reverse complement strand
TTTGTTAGCTAACTTAATGCCTAATGTCTATAATTTCTTGCCATAATGTTGTGCAATCTCAAAACAAATGTACAAACATCGATTCAAGTTCATATGAACGAGCTGTTTGTACATCGTTAAAATCATGTTTAGAGATTTATTGTTCCAGCATGCCATAACAATAAAATTGATAGGCACAATTTGGACAGTAACATTGCTATTTATTATTTTATATTATCGATGTTTTGAAAAGGCGGAATAGAAGCCTGCTTGGGATCTATCGTACTCGATTGTGGTATAACTGGAATTACCGGAACCAGATGTTGGTTACCAAAGAACATCGGCAAAAGATATGACGGATTTGGAATGAAGCAAATCGAAGGTTGAGTACCTAGATATGGAACAAATGGCGCCATAGGAACCGATCCACCACTCGGGTTTTGCATAGAGAATTGAACAGATGGTTTAGATTGCTGATTAGATATCGTTTTCGTATTAAATGAGTTTTTATTGGTTTTCTGTTTTGTTTTTTGTACTTTTTTTGTGCTTTTTTGATTAGAGGTATTTTTTTGTGCTTTTTTGATTTTGGTTTTTACTGTTTTTGGGGCTTTTAAAACTGTCTTTTGTTCCGTTTTGGATAGTTGAGGATCCGAATCTGAAACAATATTCTCACCTTCTTTGGAGAGCTCGATTGCAATATCGTGTGGAATATCGTTTGGAATATCGTTTGGAATATCGTTTGGAATATCGTTTGGAATTTGGAAAAAGCTATTATATGTGTAAGGACTCTGGAATGGAAAATTTGTGATATTTGGGTTTTCATTTAAATTCTGTTTTTGTTGATTCTGTATGATATTTTCACTAAATAATGGCAGTTTTAATGGCTGAAATGGCAGTTTTAATGGCTGATTTATCCCTTGATATTTGCTAGAACTATTTCCTTCTTCATTGTTGTTCACGTTATCCATGGTGGGCTGGATTTTGATATGACTGCCCAATTGAGAAACATAATCCTCAGTAGCCACTCCAACGGATACGAAAATTGTTCCAACTAAGCATAAAGATTTTATGTTCATATTTTTTTCTCTAAAAACTAAGGCTAATCCACTAACAATTTTACATGCAAAAAATATAAAGTTTTATATTTTTTTTGCCACTTGATAAAAAAATTTGTGTAGACGCGAAAAGTGTGTTAGTATAATACTACGGTGATACAGATAAGGAAGAGGATATGGATGAAGAACATCATCATTTGAGTTTGTGTGAAGCTGTTGTGCTACTTGAAAACACAGAGGAAGTTGCGAATTTTTTAAAGGATTTATGCACACCTCAGGAGTTGAAGGCTCTGCAGGAACGCTGGGAAGTTTGCCAGTTGCTTGACGATGGTAAATTGTCATATCGGCAAATAAGCAAACAAACCGGATGTAGCACGACAACTATCGGACGGGTTTCACGTTTTTTAAACAATGAGCCGTATAAGGGATATAGGAATTTGTTGGATAAAATTAAAAAGGAGAAGAAAGATGTCCAAAAAAATATTGAAGCAATTGTTAGCAATGGGACTACTATGTAATTACGCTAGCGCATTTAACATATCGATAATCAAAGTTGTCGAACACGAAGCAATTAACTCAGTCGTCAATGGAATAAAAGATTATCTAAAAGACGAAGATGTCACGTATGATATAGAAACGTGCCAGGCTGATTCGGCATTGGGATATCAAATAGCAACAAAGTTTGTTAATTCAAAAGCAGATGTTATAGTCGCGGTTGGAACAACGCCAGCGCAATGTGTGTTTAAATTTGCAAAATCCGGAAAAGCAAAGTTGGTTTTCAGTTCCGTCACTGAGCCTAATGATATTGCAAAAAGTTTCAATAACTGCAATACCACCGGTGTTTCAAATTTTGTTGCTCTAAAACCTCAATTAGAATTGTTTAAGAAGCTCCAACCAAACCTCAAGAAGCTCGGGATACTTTATAATTCAGGTGAATCGAATTCGATAAGCATAATTAAAAAATTGGAAAAAGAATGTGAAGCCCAAGGTATAACTCTTATCAAACAATCTATTCAGAAGTCTGCGGATATTCCACAAGCTATAAATAAACTTAAAACAAATGTAGATGCAGTTTTCATAACAAACGATAATACAGCACTAAGTGGTATTCCGTATATTGTGAAGAGCTGTTATACAGTCAAAATTCCGGTGTATGTTAGTGACACAGATCAAGTTGCGAAGGGTTGCTTAGCTGCCTTAGGGCCGAATCAGTATGAAATAGGCAAGCAAACAGGCAAAATCATAAAACGGATAAAAGACGGCGAAGACATTAACAAAATCAGTGTCGAATATTCTGATACGATGGAACTTTTCTTAAACAAAGAGAAAGCAAAAGAACTTGGAATTATGATACCAGAAGAAGTATTAAAGGAGGCAAAATGTCCGGATTGCAAGAAATAATAATGACGACAGATGTCGGATTAATATACGGCTTGGTTGCAGTTGGGATATACCTGACATTTCGAACAATAAATTTTGCAGATATGACTTGCGACGGTAGTTTTGTTTTCGGCAGTAGCGTTTGCGCCACCTTAATACAAGGTGGCGCAAGCCCTGGTATCGCAATGTTATTTGCGACAATTGTTGGCGGAATTTCGGGATTATTCACAGGCATTTTAAATGTTTATTGCAAAATTTCGGATTTGCTTTCCGGGATTATTGTTGCCTTTATGCTTTACTCCATCAACTTGAAGGTTATGGGAGGAATGCCGAATATAACACTAAACGACCTAGAACTGTCGATGAATAGCTGTGCTATATTGGCAATCATTGTACCACTCACAGTTTTGTTAGTTTATTTGCTATTTACCGATTTCGGTCTAGCCCTACGTTCCATCGGCTACAACAAACGTTTTTCCGAAGTTATGGGAATTAACATAAATGCAATGAAGTTTTTTGGATTAATTTTGAGCAATGCATTGATTGGACTAGGCGGAGCTATGTTCACGCAATATCAAGGATTTTGTGACGTATCTCAAGGCAAAGGTACACTCATAGCTGGACTTGCTGCGGTTATTATCGGTGAAAAAGTTTTCAGATTTAAGAGAGCTGGTTTTTTCATCTTGGCGTGCATCGCCGGCTCGATTTTATACCGATTTTTCATAATGCTTGCATTACATAGCGACTTTATGCACATCGAGACACAAGATATAAATCTTGTTGCAGGCGCGATAATAATAGTAATGATGCTAATACGAAAAGACCAAAAATTGCAACAAAGTGGTAACGCTATCTTGATGCAGAAAAATTTACGATTTACGAAGCAAAAGGAGGAATAGAGATGTTAAAGCTAGAGAATATTTGCTACAAAAATATATTACGTAATATAAATCTTGAAGTACAAAACGGTGAGTTTATATATGTAACAGGCGACAATGGTGCAGGGAAAACGACCTTATTCAACATAATATCTGGCATTAAAATGCCTACCTTGGGACGCGTAATGATTAATGGGCGAGATATTAGCGAAATGTCACTTCGCGAAAGAACTGGGCTCATTGCAAATGTACTCCAAGACCCGAGCCAAGGGACTATTGCGGAAATGACGATTTTTGAAAATATGAATGTAGCATATAAGCGTGGTAAAAAGCGCTTATGTACAGTTTCTACAACGAAACTACGTGCATACTTCAAAGAAAAATTATCGATTTTAAATATGGGGCTTGAAAACAGACTTGATGATTACGCAGGCAATCTATCAGGAGGACAACGCCAAGCCCTTAGTCTCATAATGGCTACCATTGCGGACTACGAGGTATTGTTACTCGACGAAATCACTGCTTCCCTCGACCAAAAAACTTCCGCACTAGTTATGAACATCGCACACAATATA
>CADBQC010000153.1 GCA_902796745.1 uncultured Pseudomonadota bacterium | reverse complement strand
GCGGATACCGTATCGATTGCCTTGGAATAACGACCTATTCTTCTATGAAATCGGGCTAATCACCTTCGTATTATTGAATTTTTTACTTTCGACTAAACAAGTTTCTGACTTACTTATTACATGTTTATTAAATATTTTTATATTTTTATAAGCAAAATTTCCGTCAGTACATAATATATTTATTGTAAATTTTTTCTTAATTTTTAGAACTAAGCGCCTATACGCCTGCAAATCTCGCGTTTCAGTCACTGCAAAATCAAGAATTTTGTTTCGGTTTCTGTCAACAGCAAGAGTTATTACGGCACAACAAAAGCTCATCAATCTCTAGTACTTGAGCATTCTTTATTGTTTCTGCAACTATAGCGTTTGCGACTAATTCCTTTAAAATTTTAGAATAATTTCTGATCCATTTTATTATTAATGGCTTTAGAACACCTTCTAGCCTCTCCAGCTCCATAATTCCATACCATTCTAAGTGGCATCATCTGTATCTTTGATCATTTTCTCTAGTAGTACGCTTACATTTATACCTTTGTTTACCTTTTGCTATTCTATCTTTACGTAATTCTTCGCTCCAGCAATGCCTACATTTTACCATAAATTTATCTCCATTTTGCCATATCTAATTCAAATTCTAGCATATTTTTCTCAATCTTACTATATTTAATTAGGAATACCCGCTAATGTATATATTCAGATTCGCTGAATTATGAAGATGTGAAGAAAAATGAATTGTGGTAGACTAGGCATAACGTTTCAAATACAAGATGAGTATGGCTATAAAACATGCGCTAAAAACGTTACGCTCTGAAGATTTTTCTGCCTGGTATCAGGAAGTCATAACCGGTGCTGATTTGGCTGAAAATGCTGATGTTCGTGGATGTATGGTTATAAAACCGTATGGTTATGCGATTTGGGAGCGGATGCAACGTATACTCGATGATAAGTTTAAAGAATTGGGACATACGAATGCATATTTTCCGATGTTTATCCCGATCGATTTATTTGAGCGCGAGGCTGAGCATGTTGCTGGATTTGCGAAGGAAATGGCTATAGTCACGCATCATCGCCTGGAACAATGTGACGGGAAGTTAGTGCCTGCAGGGAAGCTAGAAACGCCACTTGCAGTTCGTCCAACATCTGAAATGATTATTGGGCAATCTATGGCAAAGTGGGCAAAATCATACAGAGATTTACCGATTTTGCTTAATCAATGGTGCAATGTTGTCAGATGGGAAATGCGTACGCGTATGTTTTTGCGAACAGCTGAGTTTCTTTGGCAAGAAGGGCATACAGCGCATGAGACAGAAGTCGAAGCCAGAAGGGAAGCCGTCCAAATGCACGAGGTTTATAAATGGTTCATTTGCGATGTGCTGAAAATATTTGGAATTCCGGGCAAAAAACCCGAATACGATAAATTTGCCGGAGCGGTAGAGACATATACTGTTGAGGCAATGATGCAAGATGGAAAGGCATTGCAAGCTGCTACCAGTCACTATTTGGGGCAAAATTTTGCAAAAGCCGTTGGAATAGAGTTCCAAGGAAGAGATGGAAAATTACAATATGCACACACAACATCTTGGGGCTTATCGACGCGTATCATAGGAGGCTTGATCATGAGCCACAGCGATGATGATGGACTAAATTTACCATTGGCAGTTGCTCCTTACCATATTGTGATTATTCCTATGCTGAAAGGCGAAAGTTCTCAGGAAATTATGGAATATTGCCAAAAAATTAAAGCTATGTTTCCCGCCTCAATCAGGTGCTTCATCGATACCAAAGAATATTCTGCGCAGAACAAAAAATGGGATTATGTCAGGAAGGGCGTACCATTTATTCTGGAAATAGGAAGCAAAGAAATTGAGACTGAAAGCGTCTGTGTAACGCAAAGGATACCCCTAGAAAAACAAAGTATACCTTTGTCTGAATTTATAGGGAGTATCGAGAAAATGCTTGCGGATCATGATGCTATTTTACAAAAAAGGAATAGTGATTTCTGTAATTCAAAAATAGTGCATGTTTCATCTTATAATGAACTGAAAGAGTTTTTTAGCTCTGGAAATACCGGTTTTGTGAAGGCAAAATGGTCTGGCACTGCCACAAATTTGCAAAAATTGGATGAACTGTCCGTATCAATTCGCTGCATTCCAACAGAACAATCTGGTACTATAGGTAAGTGCGTTTTGACTGGCGACGAAACAATAACTGATGCAATTTTTGCAAAAAGTTACTAAGACATGTGCCCGTAGCTCAGCTGGATAGAGCGTTTCCCTCCGAAGGAAGAGGTCGTTGGTTCGAATCCAATCGGGCACGCCAGATAAGCGTAGTATCATTTTTTCTCATAAAAATGAATAGCACTGATTTATACAGATACAATTTAACTATATGGTTTCATTCGAAGAATGTGTGGATGAATAAAAACAAATGAATAAAAAAACATCTAGAATTTATTTTATTAAAGTATGAAATAAGGTAATAGATTTTGTAAAATATGGAGAAAAGTTGTTTTTAAATAATAAAAAACATGATAAATGAAATAAAATTTCGTGATGAACGCCCAATACTCCGCGGACTACATCTGAACTTTAGCAAAGAAGACGGAACACCATACAAAACGATCATCATAGCCGGAGAAAACGGGTGCGGAAAAACGACAATTTTTAAAGATTTGGCAACTTTGTTTAGAGGAGAACTATTTTATGTTAGTGAACGTAATTTTCGAAAAGTTACTTTTCAGTATGTGAAGTATTGTATACCAGCCGAAGGTGAGCATAAGGAGTGCGTAGCGGAGCCCTTCCTTAACAAGCAGAATACTAGAATAGATAATTCTACTAATGAAACAGGGTATTTGTTGAATTTTTCTATAACACTCACAGAAAACAATAAAGCAATATCTTGTAAAAATACAAAATACGATATTCGTAATTACGGCTTTGCCTACATACCACTTCAAGCTGTATTTCAGGCACAGAAAGTTTCGCATGTCGGAAATAGTGACCTTGACAAAAACAATCGGATAGACATCATATCGGATTCAAATTTAAAACAATTACTTGTAAATATTTTTGCTATAGACGCAATGAATTTATACTCTGAATATGAGCATTTATTCTATAATAGTAATAAATTACCTTCAAGACCTGAAGCAGAAATAAAAATAGAAAGAAGAGTCTTTAAGCAATTTTTTTATCGGATTAGTAGATTTAAAAACGCGTTCAATAATTCTTTTGAAGAAGATAGCAAATTAAAATTCCAGAACTATAAAATTGTGAATGGGGCATACGATGTTCGTTTTCAGAAAAACGAATACAATATTTCGATTGATGAGTTAAGTTCTGGAGAAAAACAGATTGTATTCAGAGGAGGAATTT
>CADBQC010000152.1 GCA_902796745.1 uncultured Pseudomonadota bacterium | reverse complement strand
GACTTCTTCTGCGAAATTTGTTTCTTTCTTTTCAATTCCTTCTCCAAGAACAAACTTTGTAAATTCAGCTATTTTGACGTTAAATCCGTTTTCCTTGTTAAATTTATCTATAACTTCCTGAACTTTTGTCTTTCCATCCATGACAAATATCTGCTCAACTAATGTGTTCTCCGCTAAGAATTTTTTCGCTCGCCCTTCTGCGATTTTTGAAGCGACATCACCTGGCTTTCCAATTTCTTTAGCCTGAGCCATTGCAATTTCTTTCTCCTTATCCAGGACTTCTTGAGGTACACACTTTGGATACAGATACGTCGGGTTTGCTGCTGCAATATGCATAGCTATTTTCTTTCCTAGCTCTCCAGTCTTTTCAGTGCAAACCTTTCCATCAGCTTCCATAGCGACCAAAACACCAATTTTCCCCATATCTGGTGTTACAGCGTTATGAATATAGGCAGATATGATCCCGTGACTTACCATTACTTTCTTAGCCCGCCTGAAGGTTATATTTTCACCAACCAACGAAATCAACTGATCAATCTCTTCCTTGACTGTCTTGCCATTTGGAAACTTTTCATCCAGGACGTGTTCAGTTCTTAAAGCAACTTTAGCTATACCTGCTGCCAATTCCTGAAATTTCTCATTTCTCGCAACGAAGTCCGTTTCAGAGTTCAACTCAACAATCGCTGCTGTTTTTTTGTCCTCTGAAAGCGCTATAGCTACTAAGCCGTCTGCTGCCGTCCTAGTCGATTTCTTAGCCGCATCCATCAATCCCTTTTTGCGCAAATATTCTTCTGCCGAAGCGATATCCCCATTAGTTTCAATCAGGGCTTTTTTGCAGTCCATCATCCCTGCCCCGGTTTTATCCCTAAGCTGTTTAACTAATTGTGCAGTAATTTCCATAATCATTTCTCCTTAAAAAATTACTTATCTTCCGCTTTCTTTTTCTCGATTTCTTCATCGACGATATTCTCAGAAGCGCCCAAATCAACGCCAGATTTTTGCATTCCTTTCTGCAGTCCCTCCAGCACAGCGCTTGAAAACAGATCGCAATACAAATCGATTGCCTTCGTTGCATCATCATTTCCAGGAATAGGATATGTAATCTCATCAGGCGAAGAGTTAGAATCAACTATAGCAACAATCGGTATACCTAGCTTTGTTGCTTCTTTGACAGCTATTGATTCACGAATAGTGTCAATAACAATCAACAAATCCGGCAAACCACCCATTTCTCTTATTCCGCCAAGATCTAAATCGAGCTTTCCTTTTTCTCTTTGAAGTTGCAAAACTTCCTTTTTGGTTAAGCCAACTGGATTCGCTATTTTATCTTCAAGAGCTTTTAATCTTTTTATCGATTGATTTATGGTCTTCCAGTTAGTCAGCATTCCGCCGAGCCATCTGTGATTAACATAATACTGACCACATTTTTCGGCTGCCTCTTTTATTCTGTCTGTAGCCTGCATTTTTGTTCCAACAAACAGAACTCGACCATAGTCTGCTATTACATCCCTGATAACGTTCAACGCAGCATCCAGCATAGGCACTGTTTGCTCGAGATCCAATATATGTATACCATTTCGCTCACCAAAAATATATGGAGCCATCTTTGGATTCCACTTTCTGGTGACGTGACCGTAGTGTACACCTGCCTCTAGCAAATCTTGCATTGAAAATTTTGTAGACATCGTTTCTTTCCTTTCCGATTAAACATGGCTAAAGAGCTACAAAAATCCGGAAACCGGACATCGGAAAAACTCCTTTGCCTAGAATTCACTTGCGACCCCATGTCACAAGCCAACATTAGTGTAGCAAATTTTTTCGAACTCTGCTATATTCTTGATTCTCTCAAAAATGCAGGTATGGGCATGCATCTTTTCGCTAGATTCCATATCAATGGCTCTATTGATGAACTTACGCAGAGATTTGACATAAAACAGGATACTGGTTAAACTTTAGCCAGGTTCAGTTAGTTTGTGCAAGATTTTGGATTCAAGATTAAGTCAATTTAAAAATAAAATGGAGCTTTCGATTGATGCTTTTTCGAAAGAGATTTCCGGGATACGCGCAGGAAGAGCTTCAACAACTCTCCTCGAGCCAGTTAAAGTTGAAGCATATGGTTCCTTGATGCCGCTGTCTCAAGTCGGGACTGTATCTGCTCCAGATGCTAGAATGCTCGTTGTTAGTGTTTGGGATAAGAGCTTGGTAAAAAGTGTTGAAAAAGCAATTAGAGAAAGTGGAGCAAATCTCAATCCAGCCGTAGATGGGCAAACTGTGCGGGTGCCTATTCCCCCTCTCTCAGAGGAACGCCGGCATGAGTTGTCAAAATTGGTCGCGAAATATGCGGAAGATGCTAAGGTTGCAATAAGGAATGTACGTCGAGATGCTATGGATACGACAAAGAAACAAGAAAAAAACGGCGAAATAAGTGAAGATGACATGAAGCATCTATCTGATGAAATCCAAAATTTGACCAACGAATTCACAAAGAAAATCGAAACCATTCTGGAAATAAAGCAAAAAGATATAATGCAGATATAGAAAATGCGTAGGTTATTTCATTATCCACTATCCGGTTTAGCGCGAGCTGTAAGGGTGATTCTTGCCGAAAAGCATTTGGATTATGAACTTGTATACGAGACACCATGGAAGCCATCGGATGAATTGATAGAAAATAACGTATCTGGTGAAGTTCCGACATTGATTGATACAAACGGAGTTGTAACTTATGGTAATTCTGCCATACGTGAATATCTCGATGAGGTATACCCTGATATTCCATTGATAGGGCTAGATTATCAACAAAGGGCAGAAGCACGAACCATAGCAGATTGGGCGAATAATACTCTCTACAAAGATGTTTATCAGCCGGTAATTCGTGAACGCATACTGAAGCGTTTTGTGAAAGATACGGATAAACGCCCAGATCCGGCATGTATACGCGAAGCTGGAACAAAATTGAATAACCATATGGAATATATAGCTTGGCTCGTCGATAGACGCAATTGGCTAGCAGGCAAGGAATTCTCTATAGCAGATATAGCTACTGCGTCATTGCTTTCAGTGATGGATTATCTGGGAATTATACAGTGGCATAAATATGAACTCGTGAAAAGCTGGTATGTTAGAATAAAATCAAGACCTAGTTTTAGGAGCATATTGCAGGACAATGTGCCTCAAATTCCCCCTGCTAGCAATTATGCAAATCTTGATTTTTAATGGTGATTTATGAAACTTGTTTTGATATGTGACGAAGAAAAGATATACGAAGGAGATGTTTCACAAGTTGACATTGAAACTGAAAGTGGTGCCACTTCAATTTTGCCTCAACACCAACCTTATATGACCAAAATTTCAGGCAAAATTTCATATAAGCCAGTTGGAGCAAATGTGAAGTTGATCGATATATCAGCCGGCTTCATATATACTGATGGAGTAGTGTGTTTTGCAGTGGTAGATAAGTGAAATTTTTGCAAATAAGCTCGGATAAATCCAAAAACCAGATAATTTTATGGCTCTGTGGGATGCACTTTTGCTGGGGCATGGCATCTTCAATGATTTTTTCGCTATTGCCTGTATTCATAGTTGATGAATTAGGAGGGAATAGCAAGTCTTTCGGAGCTCTTGAGGGAGCAGTAATTTTTCTCTCATTTATGGCAAAACTTTTTGCTGGTTTCATAATGGATATATTTAGACGTAAATTGCCAATGCTAAATGCGGGCACAATCTTAACCGTTTTCAGCAAATTATCGCTTGCTTGCGCACCAAGTGTATTTTTTGTTTTCATATCAAAATCACTTGATCGATTTGCAAAAGGACTTAGACAAGCCCCATCCGATACAATACTAGCCGAAATTTCTGAGAAAAAAGGCTTCGCATACTCCCTAAGATATACGACTAATATCTCTGGCTTTTTGTTTGGTTCCATAGTTACTTCAGGCATAGTTGCGATGATTGGAAAAAATTTTCGATTAATTTTTTCATTAGCAATCATACCTGCCGTTATCGCGTTATTTATATTAAGAACAAAAATAAAGTATGAGGATACAAAAAAATATGAATTAAAGGAGAAGCAGAAATGGAACATAAGAGATGTTAAAAATATGCCAAAAGCATATTGGAAATTTATAATTTTGATTTCCCTGTTGATGTTTAATCGATTCAGTGAAGGTTTTATAACCTTAAGGGCAAAAGAGGTTATCCCTGACCAAGTTGGTAATTTTCCACTTTTTATGGGGATATACGAGCTGTGTGCAATCAGCATTGCTATATTGGTTGGGCGAATATCCGATCAAACAGATAAGAGAAAACTTATGCTTTTCGGCATATATTTGCTGATAATAGCCGATTTGTTCGGGGTATTTGCAAATGGCATAATTACAACAATATTTATATATATCTTTGCTGGATTGCACAT
>CADBQC010000151.1 GCA_902796745.1 uncultured Pseudomonadota bacterium | reverse complement strand
GCCACCATTATGCTCCCACAAAAGTACAGCAATTCCATAAGAGGGAATCCATAGGGCTTTGGAACGACTATCGCATGAATTATTATATAAGTTATTAGGACAAGTAGCGTACAAGTGATAACTTTATTTAGTTTTTCACAATTTATCAACTGGAAGATACCGTAAATTAAGAACAGTAACATTGCATACATAATATATCCCGCATTGTAAAGTGTGATGTCAATTAAATTTAGTTTTAATAACATAAATAAACACATTATTATACCAATTGTAATGAATAATATTCTTTTATTTTGCTTATTTATAGCAAACCATTCGTGTAGCATTAAAAACAAACAAATCAGCGCAAGTGTCTGAAAATATATACCCCCCAAATACACAACATAGATTACAAGTGGAGCTAAGATGACAGCACTGATCATTCGTAAAACAAAATTATTTACCATAAGTCCTTTTCCTTTTGGAATACTCATCTATCGCTTTTTTCAATTCAGTTTTATTAAAATCGCCCCAGAGAAGATTTGAAAAATATAATTCACTATATGAGCATTGCCACAATAAAAAATTGCTTAATCTCTGTTTGGAACTGGTGCGAATAATTAGATCTGGATCCGGAACTCCCGCAGTATCAAGATTAGTTGAAATATTTTCTGCTGTAAAATCTATGTCTTGCTTTTGCATCTTTCTTACTGCTCTAACAATTTCGTCTCGAGCCCCATAGCTTATAGCAAGCTGAACAGTTATGCCTGTGTGTTTTTTTGTTCTTTCAACGTATTCATTTAGAATATTTTGAAATTCCGGAGATAATCTTGTGATATCTCCAATAATTTTAAGTTTTGCTCCTGCTTCTAGGACTTCTCGTATGGCTTTGTCATTCTTAAAAAAACGCAAAGCTAAAGCCATAAAATCTGATACCCATTTTTGGGGACGTCCCCAATTTTCCATAGAAAAGGCGTAAAACGTCACATACTTTACGTCAAGATCCTTTGCATCCAAAATCGTCTGAGCCATAGTACGCATACCAACTAGGTAGCCATCCATAACGGGCTTATTATTCTCTTTTGCCCAAGTTGAATTTCCATCCATTATGAATGCTATATGTTGTGGTACTGACATCACTAAATCAATTTTATGTAGGAAACGACTTTTTTAACGCCTTTTACCTTCTGTACAACATTGAGCACCGTTCGCAATTCTTCCTCCGTGCGGGCAATACCAAGCACATATACGACCGCATCATATGTCTTTATCTTAAAATTCACAGAACGTACATTCTGTTCACAAAGCAATGCTGTTTTGCAAGCCGTCGTTAAGTAATCGTCTTTTACAAGTTGCGTCGCGGAAAATTCGCCGACTGTAATATGGTTATTAACTTCTGATACTCCTTTAATTGCCCAAACTTCACGTTCTGCAACACCAACCCATTCAGGATTTGAGACCACTCCGGTTAATAACACACTGCCATGATCGGTAACAGCTGAAACATCGCTTTGGAGCTTATGATCAACTTTATATAGCCTATTTTTTATTTCTATATCAATTTTTGAATCGTTTAATGTGTCCCCCAATTTTTTTTCACGCACTGCAGTGTAGCCACCAGCAACCATGCTTCCACCTACGATAACTGGGACACACCCCGATACAATGATCGGACTAACAAGCAACAAGAGCTTCAACTGAAAACGCATTTTCTATATGTTCAAATCTGCCTACTGCGTCTAAGCATACTACATCTATGCGATAGTTTTCAAATGGTTTATTTCGTTGACCAGAAATGAATACAAGAGCGTTTAAAATTCTTTTTTGTTGCCTGCACGATATACAACTTTTTGCCTCAGATAATGTTTTTCTTTGTTTCACTTCAATTGCGACAACATCGGTTCCTTTTTTAGCTAGAATATCTATTTCTCCATAGCCGGTCCTTATCCGTTGTCCCAAAATCTCATATCCTTCATTTTCCAGCTTTTTTGCAACAATCCGCTCAGCAGAAATTCCTTTTTCATATGTTGAAAGAAAGCTACGGTTCAGGTTCCGATAGGGTTTTATTCCAACTGTATTTTTTATGGCAGATCGTCGACCAAAACAATACTCATCTTTTAAAGCGAGATTACCATGTGTCCTCATATCGTTACCCTCTTCGTCCCCATCACTATTAAAAGTGTAACATACTATACAAAGCTTTTCAATATTTCTTCAGCTCTATTTACAACATTCTTCGGAAAACCAGCCAATGAGGCGACATTTATTCCGTACGACTTATCAGTAAATCCTTCCTTTATCTTATGTAAAAAGACGATTTGGTTATTCCATTCTTGAACTGTAACTGATAAAAATTTTACATTCGGTTGCGTAGCTTTTAGTCCATTCAGTTCATGGTAATGTGTGGCAAAAATCGTTCTTGTTTTTATTCTGGTTATAATGTCCTCAATAACTGCCCAAGCTATTGCTAGTCCGTCGTACGTTGATGTTCCTCGACCTATTTCATCAAGAATCACAAAAGATTTTTCAGTAGCGTTTTGCAAAATCGTTGCGGTTTCTATCATTTCTATCATAAAAGTCGAACGTCCTGAAGATATATCATCAGATGCTCCAACTCGGCTAAATATTCTATCTACGACTCCGATCTTTGCGTAATCAGCAGGAACAAACGAACCTATTTGAGCCATAATGATGATTATTGCATTCTGCCTTAAATACGTACTTTTCCCGCCCATATTAGGGCCAGTAAGAATGGATACAAACGAAGTCTGAGAAAAATCACAATCATTTGCAACAAAATTGTCACCAGAGACACTTAAGCTATTTTCTACGACAGGATGCCTTCCATTCTTTATTTCAAGAACTTTTTCAGAAGTAAGTTCTGGTCTAACATAGTGTTTTTCGATAGCTAATGAAGCAAAAGAAGAACACAGATCTATGAAAGAGATATTTTCTGATATTTTTCTGATATTTTCTTCTTCTTTAACCACTAGTTTAATTAAATCTTCAAAAATTACCAGTTCTCGCCTTTTTGCATTTGATTCTGCTGAGTAAATTTTGTTTGCGATTTCGTTCAGTGTAGCTGAGCTATACCTCATGCTAGTCGCTAATGATTGCCTGTGTACGAAATTATACGGCACCTTGGAGGCGAAATTTGGTGATACCTCTATAAAGTACCCTATCAACGAATTATTTTTTATCTTTAGCGTCGGTATACCTGTTTCTTTAACATACTTCATCTGAAGTTCTTTAATCACAGATTCGCCATTTTCCAAGAAATTAACATACTCGTCCAATTCTGCATCGAATCCGTGACGTATAAATCCTCCATCCCTAGCGAAAAAAGGCACCTCATCTGTCAACGCTTTTTCCAACGTTTCAATAAGGTTTTCGCTTTTGTCAAACGAGAGGCGTAAATTTTTTAATTCAGGATATCTGGAAGTATATCTATCAAGCTCTAACGCTTTTCTGAGTGATACTGCGATACATTTCAAATCTTTTGGACTAGTTTTTCCCATTACTATCCTTGTTATCGATCGTTCAATATCAGGAAATCCAGAGAAATGCACATCTATTACAGATAAAAGCCCAGGATTTTTTGCAAAAAATTCGACAAAATCCAAGCGTTTGCTAATTTTTTCCACATTTGCCAAAGGTTCCATAAGCCACCTTGCCAACATTCTTCCGCCCTGGGCTGTCTTTGTTCTATCGATGTTATACAGTAATGTGCTCTTTTTATCCCCGGATTGTGAAGTTGTTAATTCCAGGCTCTTTCTCGTAAAATTGTCCAAACTCATGTGTTCTGAATGATTTACTAGTTTTGGAAAAGTTAGATTAACCTTATCTGATTTATACACTTCTACCACGTAATCCACGATAGCAGAAGCAACTTCAATAACTCGTTTTGAAAGAGTTCCAAAAGAATCTATAAATTTGATGCCAAAAAATTTTGCCAAACGTTCTTGTCCAGCATTCTGTGCGAATTTTGAACTAGGAATAGGTCTAATTATCGATTTATAGGTATCCAAAATTTCCAAAACTTCCTTATTTGTCAGCAAATTGTCGTTACAAATAATTTCTGCAGGCTCCACTTTTGCCAGAGTTGACGATAGCTCAGTAGCAGAGATCTCATCAACAATAAATCTACCCGTCGAAATATCGGCATAAGCTATGGCTATGATACCATTGCTATCAATACCGGATATCGCCAGAAGAAAATTATTTTGTTTCCCGACTAAAAGTTCCTGTTCGATCAGAGTGCCTTTTGTGATTATGCGCGTTACTTTGCGTTCAATAGTAGCATTTGAACCGCCTCGTATCTTCGCTTCTTCGGGAGTCTCCATCTGTTCACAGATAGCAACTCTATGTCCAGCTTTGATCAATTTTGTAAGATACATTTCTGAAGCATGCCAAGGAATGCCACACATAGGTGCATCGTTTCGTTTGGTCAAAACCAGTCCCAATTCTTTTGAGGCAATCTCCGCATCTTCGAAAAACAGCTCATAGAAATCACCCAATCTATACAACAGCAGAGCATCTGGATAATTTTTCTTTTCGTCGCAATACTGTTGCAACATCGGGGTTAATCTTGTCTTATCCTTCGGCATCATTTTCAATACTAAATTCTTTTACAACAACATCTAATTTTTCCTTTAAATACTTCACTAAATCTTGCACTAGCTCTTCGGGCGTTGATGTTGCCGACGTTATAGCCATTGACTTTATTTTATTCAATTCTGCGATATCCAGGTCATCCTTTGAATCAATCAAAATGGCTTTCTTAGCGCCTGCATTAATGGCTACCTCAATTAATCTTTTTGCATTTGAAGAGTGGGAAGAACCAACGACTAACAATAAATCAATCCCATTCGCCACTTTCCTGACGACATCCTGACGTTCCCTGGTTGCATAGCACACATTGTTTTTACTGCCTGATTTTATCTCAGGAAACCTCTCTTTCAATTTAGTCACAATTCGCTCTACCATGGAGTAATCAAGAGTTGTCTGCGTAAAATACACTACCTCATCGTCTGAAAAATCTGGAAGTAAATCTATATCAATTTCATTATAAACAACATAAAATTTCGTATCGCAGGCGTACCCCATCAGAGCTACTATCTCTGCATGAGATTTATGTCCAATAATGATAACTTTTTTGCCTTGTTCGCTTGCCAATTTGACTTCGCTTTGAATAGATTTAACTATTGGACAAGTTGCATCTATTACTGTTAATTCCTTCTTTTCTGCCCTATTAATAACTTGAGGAGAAACGCCATGTGCGGAAAACAAAACGGTTGAACCATCGGGAATATCATCTATTGAGTCAACCTTCCTCATTCCTTGTTGCATCAATTGCTTAACGAAGACTTTATTGTGGATAACATCCTCAGTGACATAAAAACTACCGTATAACTTCATGACCTGATTAGCCATATTTACAGCTCTGGTCACGCCGGAACAATACCCCCTTGGTGATAACAAATAACAAGTGATAGGCATACAACATCCACAAAACCTCGTATTCGATAATTTTACAGCAAACGCACCAAAATCGCAAAGTAGTCATGATAAATGACCTCTAAATGAACTTCTGTTTTGAATGAGTATGTTTTTTATGATAAAATTCTGAGTAGGAATGATTTGAAGGCTTAATGAAAAGGGAATTGTGAATAAAAAGCCATATGCGTTGCAACTTGCAGCGAAGCAAAGAATTAGAAGGGAATACGGCGGTATTTCTGAGCACGTCTTGAGACGTATCCACGATGCATCGGCAGCTAGCCGTAAACAGACGATATCTGATATGATAGCAAGTCTTGAAAGCCGTCTAGAAACAGCTGTGTTCAGATTAAATTTTGCACCGAGTGTAAAAAGTGCTCGTCAGCTAATTACACATCGCAAAATCAAGGTAAATGGAAAAATTACGACAGCCCCGTCTTATAAACTAAAAATTGGTGACGAGATCGAGATTCAAGACAAAATGGCTGATATTCTGCAACCGCAGCTTGAGCAGGCTCAAAAGCATGATGTACCGAGCTATTTTGAAGTCATAAAGCCAGAGCGTAAAGGAAAATTTATCAACATGCCAAATATAGAAGATATACCTTATTCTGCAAATGTTGAGCCTAATCTCGTTATAGAGTTCTACGCTAGATAGATACCAGAAAATAGGGCACAGTTTGGGAAATTGTTCCCGTATTGTGCTCATCTGGTGCGTGTCGGGAAGTAGCGCAGCCTGGTAGCGCACTTGCTTCGGGAGCAAGGGGTCGGCGGTTCAAATCCGCTCTTCCCGACCATGAGATTGTAGCTGACCGCAAGCCGCCATGATATCAATGCCTCTTCTGGCTCTAATTGGTGCTTCTAGCCCAGCTTTTTGTAGAATTGCAGAGAATCTTTGAGCTTTCTTAGATGGGGTAAATGAACATCCTTTCCAAGGATTAAACTGAATGAGGTTTACCTTCGCGTTGATGTTTTTAAGCAATGCAATTAGTTCGTGAGCGCAATCATCTGTATCATTAATATCTTTTAACAACAAATACTCAAATGTAATTTTGAGATACTTATGATAATACGAATATGTTCTACAAGCATTCAGAATACTTTCAATATTGTATACATTGTTTATTGGCATGATTTTGCTGCGAATATTATCATTCGGAGCGTGTAAAGATATAGCGAGACGACAAGGTAAATCCTTTGCTAGCCTTTCGATAACAGGAGCAATGCCTGAAGTAGAGAGAGTAATCCGACGGCGAGAGATTCCTTCATTTTCATCACACATGAGATTTTGCATAGATTTAAGAACATTTTCGTAATTAAAAAGTGGCTCTCCCATTCCCATATAAACAATATTGGATAAACGTTCGGTCGCTGTATCCCATAAATGCAGATAATCTTTTACCGCTAAAAATTGAGAAATTATTTCTTCGGTTGTAAGATTTCTGACAAATCCGTTATAGCCGGTATTACAAAATTTACATCCAACAGTACAACCAACTTGAGTGGATATACATATGGTATTACGCTTAGTTTCTGGCATAAAAACTGTTTCTATGGTATTCAAATCTGCAAGTTGAAACAGAAATTTTATCGTTCCGTCGCGAGAATGAGCTACATTGGCGACTTTAGGACGATAAATATAAAACATTTTAGTAAGTTCATCGCGCATATTTTTGCTAATGTTGGTCATCTCATCAAATGTTCTTGAACCAAAGCGGTATAACCATACAAAAATCTGCTTTGCTCTATATTTAGAGAACCCGTTGTTCAAAAAAATCTTTTCTAGTTCATCAATAGTACAATTTAGTATACCGTTCATCTTGCCTTAGATTTGTAATACCCAAAGCTCATTTTATCATTTTATTTTTAAAACACCTTAAAAAAACTTTACACTCGAAATTATTTGAGTTAGTATTTTAATGGAGTTCGTAGTAGAACTTCCGACGTCATGCAACATTAGAGTTCACTTTCCTTGTGTCTCTTTGTAATCCTCCCCAAGCTATGCATGGCGTCGTTTTTTCTATATCCGTATACTTGAGGGGAGGTTACACCAATTTAGATAATGTATTTCTTGTTATTTTTTGAAAATAAGCGAGCCGTTTGTACCGCCGAAACCAAAAGAGTTGTTCATAACGTACTCTATTTTCCGTTCTTGAGGTATATTAGGCGTTAAATTTATGTCAAATCCGTTATCTGGTTCATTTAAATTCAATGTGGCAGGGGATATGTTGCCGTTCATCGCTTTCAGGCATACAATGGTTTCAACCGCGCCGGCAGCGCCCAGTAAATGCCCCATAGCAGATTTAGTTGATGACATATTTAGTTTGTAGGCGTGTTTTCCAAAAACAGTCTTAACGGCTTTTATTTCCGCTTCATCTCCTGCAGAAGTAGATGTTCCATGGGCATTTATATAATCAACTACGTCACACGATATGCCTGCGTCTTTTAGTGCCCTATCCATTGATAAAATTGCGCCAGATGCATCCTTCGCCGGAGTAGTGATGTGATAAGCGTCACAAGAAGTTCCGTAACCAATTATTTCGCCATAAATATGGGCGTCGCGTTTTTGTGCAGATTCCAGCGTTTCTAATGTAATAATGCCAGCACCTTCGCCTATTACAAATCCATCGCGTCCCTTATCCCACGGACGTGATGCCATTTCAGGGGTATCGTTGTATTTTGTTGAAAGAGCATGAGCTGCAGAGAACCCAGATACTCCTAGAGGACATACAGCATACTCAGCTCCACCCGCTACGGCATAATCTGCATATCCATCTCGAATATATCTAAAAGCCTCTCCAATGCTATGAATTCCGGAGGCACAAGCAGACACAACACTATAATTTGCACCTTTCAGTCCATACTTTATCGCAATATGTCCCGCCGCTAAATTGACCAAAACAGACGGAATAAAGAAAGGATTTACTCGCCGAGCCCCTTCATCATGCAAGGTAACTGATGTATCGTATATTCTAGAAATACCTCCAATGCCAGAACCTACAAAAACTACGGTATTCTCTTTCTGTTCCTCACTGAAGGTAATAAAACCAGAATCCTTCAGAGCTTGGGACGCTGCACCTATGGCGTATACAATGAACTTGTCGACTCTGCGTTGCTCTATTGGAGGCATATAATCGTCTGGATTGAAGCCCGCATCTCCAAGAGGTACCATCCCCGCTATTTTGGATGCCATACCTGTTGTGTCGAATGTATCTATCTGTCTTATGCCACTTTTACAAGCAATGAGGTTGTTCCACATTACATCGACATCACATCCTAGCGGGGAAATTACCCCCATACCGGTAACTACAACTCTCCTTTTCAATCTATCCTCTTATTTCCCCAGGGAATCTAGATACTTTACTGCATCAGCAACTGTGGCTATTTTTTCTGCTACATCTTCTGGAATTTCGCAATTGAACTCTTTTTCGAATTCCATAATAAGTTCAGCTTGCGCTAGGCTATCCATGCCCAAATCGTCCTTAAATGTAGCACTTTCAACAACCTTCGTTGCATCCACTTTTAAATTATTGACAATAATATTTTTAACTCTTTCTAATGTATCCATTACTCAACGTAATCTTCAAAACCATGACGAGATGGTAACAAAAAATGCTCCTCTATGCAAGTTTATTGGGATGGACAAACAAATTGATAAAAAAGTTCTCACCTACACATAAGCAATTCAATTGAAAGTTCTATAACACTTGGTTTTTCTGTGTAATCTAACAAGGTCAGTAGCGTAAAACCAAACCAGTTCTCAGATTTGCTGATGACGTGTTTGATATCATTGTTCATGCTCAGCTCCTCTTCGTACGAAAAATTCCCGTCAGAGAAGACACAGTCTCGTACGTACAATCTTTAGATTAATTTTCTTAAAACAAAACTTTTCCAGCCCCTACTTCAAAGGCACTAATGTACATCTTTTCCATATCAACATCAGTCTATACTCTTATTTACCTCCAAAACCTCTGCTTTTTCCTGTTTTTTCTCAGACATCTCCTTTAATCCAGCCCTTTTTATCCAATTCATTATGGTCTGATATCGATAACTTTTATTGAAAATTTTACTCATAATTTTCGCAATTATTCGAAATCCGCACCCCCCCAGATACAGCACTAAAGCATGCTTTCACTCTTCATCAGAGTACTTCATTCTATCGTCCGTTTCGGCTTGGTTCTTGTTACAATTTTTGCATCTATACCCCTGTCTGCCATTAATAACTTATGCTTTCTACAATCCTTTACATCCGCAAACTGCACAAATTTCCAACATGCTTGACTCATCTAATCATCCTTTACAGAAGAATTAATATGCTTTTTATTTAGGGATTGCTCCCCATTTCATGAGAGACCGTACTTATACGCAAGAAGTAGCTTGACAGAAATGGTCAACATGAGAACAGATTTGCTGTAGCACTTAGTTTTTCGGTGTAATCTAGCAAGGTAGTAGCATAATACTGAATTATAACTTTTTACTAAGCAAGTTTCAGACTTACTCACTACATGTTTGATATCAGCGTTCATGCCTAGTTCTTCCTCATATGAAAAATTTCCATCTGTGCAGACAACTTTTAAATTATTTTCATCAATATTATCTATAAGTTTACGTAAACTTTTTCTTTTTCCAGAACCGACGACGAATGCACAAATTCGACTTTTATTCCGATCGACCGCGGTCCAACCCCGTGTTTTTAAAGTTTTTTTTACAAAAGTATACAATTCATTCATTTCCACTACATCCATTGGATCGTGAATTTTGTGTTCTGGAAGCGATATGGCAGCCTTTTTTACCCATTTGATTATCGTCTGATTATGAACTAGCGTTAAATTCTCGCAATTCTTCTAAATCCATTAACTTCAAGGTATAGGGTAATCGCGGATTCTCTTTCTTTGTCTGTGAATTTTATCCGTGAATCAATTTCGCATATCGTACGTCTGCATTCCGGGCACTTATACCGTTGTTTTTTC
>CADBQC010000150.1 GCA_902796745.1 uncultured Pseudomonadota bacterium | reverse complement strand
GGTTTACATAAGTCCATCTTATAACAAATTTGACTTAAAGCTATAGATAAATCTCACAATGACCAAAGTTTTCTGTCAAAAGAATTCTTTCCAATTTCAAACAGATGTAAGACAAAAATGGTTTCCTTAACTATATCAGAAATACGCCTCGGCGTGGTTGAACCATGCAATGAAGCATGCGAGCGGAAAATTTACGCGTTTATTGCGAGTTCTAACATTGGAATTCTCTGCGATGTCTTCATATTTGCCATCATATGTGGATTTTGCAGAACAACAAACTAACCAGCACAGAATTGAATAACGAATTCACATTATTTAGACACTATATTGGCATCACGTAAATAATGTAAACTCGTGCTATTCAGGTCGATGAATGCTTGTGAATGATTGCTGCTTCCACTATTTGTTCTGTATCTGGTGCAATTCATTCCATAATTGTTCATCAGGAAGTGTCACTAATCCATCCAGCCGTTCCAGTATCCATTTACCATGCTTTTCTAGAGCAGTTCGAACAGAACATCTATCAGCTGAACTTTTCTCCTTCCAACTCAAATCACCACTATCAGACATAAATGGCTTAGCATCCCATTTATACAAACTGTCAAGATACAGATTACCTTTAGAATATATCAAGGATACCTTGTATGACATCAGCAATGGATCCTTCTGTTCTGACGATAACTCGAAAAAGTCCTCTAGATGGTCGATATACACATTGCCATCCTTGGGTGCTCTGCTATTCTGAGCTATACCAGGTGCCAGATTAGCAACAATTTGGGCTGTATTATAGGCTTGTTTTTTTGCTCTAAATTTAGGCAAAAATTTATCTAACTTCAGAGCCTCCACATACTTTTGAATATCTTTAACAGCCTTATCTATTCCGGCTTTGCTTTTATTTGCCAATTCTTGTGCTTTTTCCTTATCTTTCTTTCGGTTGTAGTAACCTGCATAATACGTCTTTATCCTCCTGAGTTTATCACCCAATACTTTACTTACATCACTTGGCGTATCATAATAGCTAGCCATATCGTTCGTCATATTTTGAGAAAGCTTTCCATTAATCGCTTCATGGATATAGTTACACAAAATGACTGCGTTCCAATGTTTTTGTTCATAATCATCTAGATTTGGCGTTGCCTTTGTGCTAAAAATTATAATATCATCGGCTGTCATGTCTTTAAATTCATTCTTTCCAGCAACACAATCACCTATAGCTTTTCCGATAACTTTTGTTCTGGAAGCCTTGTATCTGTCATTATCATTTGTGCCAAGAATCCATTTATGCTTGCTATTCTGAGCCAACTTTATCTCACACTCCCTCTGACTACAGACTTGATCCCAATAGATCTGATTTAACTCGCTTCTTACGTCATCTATACCTTCTGCAACCACTACACTCGAAGCGGAAATAGCTATAACTGCAGCATTACCTAAGCATAGTCCCCCCACCCCGAATAAGCTCTTTTTATTTAAAATCATCAAACCCTCTCTCAATAGGAAGAAAAACACTCTAGAAATAGTATAACATAGTTTTTGTGAGAAGGCAAGAAACGTGTGTATGAGTTCAGTACATATGAGACAAAAGTCAGCTTGATTTGATTGCAACGACTAAAAGCAAGCAAGTAAAAGAAAAGCCCCCCAGAATTAAATTGTAAGTTCTTAATTTAAGAAAGGAAACTTTTGTTTATGCGAATACACAAATATGCTCGTTTGCTGGGTCAGAAGGAAGTAGGACAGATTTTGAGAAACTTTGTCAATAATACATTACCGAACAAGTTTTGTAGGCATAAGCCGAGCGACGTATTATCGGCAGAAAACGTGGATTAAATTTCCGATTTTCAGGCCTAAAGATACAGAAAAGCGAAAACCTGGATAGGTTGGGCAGGTTAGTCAAACGCCCTACAAAACAATTGTGGAATAAATGGCACAAGTAGGAAAATATACCCAAGGAAATGCGATAAAGGACAAGATATGAATTAGAAAAACAATTCGGATCCTTTGTGATTTTAAGACCTTGTGCGTTTTTGGAATATAAAAATAGGGAATATTATAAAAAACATCATGCAG
>CADBQC010000149.1 GCA_902796745.1 uncultured Pseudomonadota bacterium | reverse complement strand
GACAAGTTGCTAAAAAAACAACAAATACATAACTTATGTAATTATTATGATGACAAAACGAACACGCCTTCAATAGTGCAAGACAAATGTTACTTGAACTCATGTATACAGGCTCTTCATGCATCTGCAACGGTGCGAGAAAATGTGAATAAGCTAAGCAAAAAACAAGGAATCTTGCGTAATCCGAATTACGAACAGAAAAATAACCTAGCAATGATAGATATCAGCCCTGTACTAAAACAAATATTCGATGCAATAGAGAATGGTGGAATGGAGAAGTACATAAAAGGACAAGATACACGGCAAAATCTGAAATGCTATCAAACTGCAATGAGCAAATTAGCTGATTGCCTAGAGCGTAGTGAAGCTTGGCGTTGTGCTAAAACCTCACTAATGGGTTCGGAAAAAGATCAACAGTCTTTGCTAGCTAGATATCAACAATTGTTGCTGAATGATAATTTTAAACTTGAGATGGAAGATGGGAAAGACTACAAACTATTCGGACATCGGATACGTAATGCAGGAGTAAACGACACGAATATAATGGCGCAGGAGATTACACATGCGCTAGCAATAGAAGCAGATGATAAGAACGAAGAGCCTATAGCACCAGTAAAACTACTGGTAAAGCCAACTAATAATCCTAATACCATATTTATAGATAAATTAGGATCATTTAACAACATACTTGATACCATTGTCATAAGATCTCAAGGACAAGAGGTATTGCCAAAAAAACAAACGAAAAACGAAGAACTACTTCTTAACTCAAGTATAAATGGCAACATAATACCACACGTAGATCCTCTTATAATACAGCCGATTTCCTATAATATAGAAGGAAATAATCCAAAGATAAGGGATCAGAAGGTATATAGCGAGATCACACGGATTGTGCATGACAAACAGCATAGATACAGGTTAATAGCCAACGTCCTCTTTCCTAATGATGGAGGACATTACCGGGCATCTATTTTGACACAGGACGGCTGGGTAATGATAGATGACATGGACAAAAAAGAAACTGCTTCATCAATAGGTGATTATGACGAAAATCAGGGGAAGGCATGGGGTCACAACAGGAGCTTAGTTATTTACGAGCCTGTGTATTAAAATAATGATTTTATAGAATGGATACTTAGCTTATGATTGCGATCGATAAGCGAGGTATCTATTCTATTCACCCAATATGAAATAGAGGAGTAGGTTCTTTCGATACGATTAGAAATAAATGTAACCACATCATCTGGTGCAATGAGACCGCGCTGGCTTAACATTTTTGAGATGATTAACGAAATAGCCGTATCGTTAGGCTTATGGATCTGCACAACATCTACTGTTGATAATCGAGAACGAATATCTTCGAGCCCAAGCTTCCAAGCGTTTGGATAATCTTTAGCTGTCATGAGCAAATAAGCTCCAGAAGATTTTATAACGTTAAACAAATAAAACAAAAGAAATTCATCTTTAACTTCATCCGCATCATCTAAAACAAAAAATTCATTGGATACTCGTTCGAATTCATTACTAATGGTTTCATAGCATATATCAATATTTCTAAACCACTTAGCTCCCATCTTGTCTGCCCAGATATGCGCCAGATGCGTTTTCCCTGCTCCCGCCTCGCCTACCAGGCAAACAACTTGAGAGTGTATTTTTAGTGGCCATTTTTCAAGCCACTCAAACGCATATCTATTGCAATCGCTTACCACAAAATCTTTGACATCTTTAGAAAATGACCAGGATAGAGGTAATGGTAATTGTCTCATAGATTATGGAAGTTCTACTACCATACCATCACATTCATCAGAAATTACGACTTGGCAAGCCAATCTTGAATTGACTTTCCCATTTGGCAAAGCCTCCAGTAAATCTTGCTCTTCAAACGTTGCATCATTTAGTTTAGGCAAATGCTCGTTCGAGATATAGACATGACACGAACCACACACACCAGCACCTCCGCATCCGCCAAAAAGTTCAACACCGGCTTTCGTTGCAACTTCCAAAAGAGTTTCACCATTTTTCGCATCAACAGCCGTATCAACTCCATTTGATCTAAAAATTATTTTTGCCATTTTTTCTCCTCAATCTCTGGATAACTTTGCTATAACAAAATCAAGTTCTGCACCGCTACAAAGCCCTAATGTCACGGGGCTACGTGGTTTTATATCTGCGTAATTCTTGTGTGTCTTATTTTTAATAGTTTTTATCACACTTTTCGTTGTTCCAATCAAATCGCATATATCCTGTTCAGGAATATCGGGGTAATATTTTATAAGCCAGGCAATAGCATCCGGACGCTCCTGTCTTTTCGCCTTAGGTGTATATTTCTTCAATGGCTTCTCAGAAAAATATTCAGATACTTTCATTTGCAACTTAGCTTCCGGATCAGCTTCGCAACGTTTTATCTCATCTACGGTTAATTGTGATGAAGTGATAGGATCAAAACCAGACATCTGAGCATCCATATCACCATCGGCTAGTGATTGAATTTCGAGTATATGCAATCCACAAAATTCTGCAATCTGAGAGAATGTCAGCGCGGTATTCTCTATAAGCCAAATAGCAGTAGCCTTTGGCATCAATGGTAAACTCATCAATTCTCTCCTTTTTTCAAAAATTCCATGTCCTGAGTTTACAATAACATTTGGATTGATGCAACTTATCAATGCATGTATCAGTCCATAACAACTGAGACAAAGATGAGTTTGAATTTGATGAAGTCGGTTGAGTTAAGCAAATGTATGAAAAAGTCTCCAGAATTAAATTGTTAGTTACCAACTTAAGAAAGGAGACTTTGACTTATACAAACCCAGCGGCTACTGGTTGTTACGCCAGAAGGAAGTATGGCAAATTTCATGAACCATTGTGAAAAACAAGAGATTGTAG
>CADBQC010000148.1 GCA_902796745.1 uncultured Pseudomonadota bacterium | reverse complement strand
GCGCATTTGATTACCTCGATCATGAACCTGTGCGCATAGCTACTGCGGATATCCCTGAACCTACTCAAAATCGCTGGAAGAACTCGCTCTCCCTAGTGCACAAAAATTGTGGATATGGCTTTGAGGATGCTTTATAGCTTCCCGAATTTGATTTAATGGTTGGGAATGCATTCTATTCTGAAGAGAAATGAAAATTTACATAAGATAACGCCCATGGACATAAATGGTGGTGTGAAAGTCCATGAGCGTTTTTGCCTATATTGTCGTCTTAAGCCATACGTGACACCCTTGGCAGTCGTTTTGTGGCGCTGGAGATTGAGGTTGCACCACAGCCTGAGTGCTAGGAGCTACGGGTGACATCACTGTCACTGAGGATGAAGGAGTAGGGGGAATTTGTGTAGCAGGAGCAGCTACCACAGTACTTGGCTGAGGAGTTGCCTGCGCGGGCGTTGTTAATACCTGTTGCACTGGCAATGCCATTTCTCCCGCAGTTATTTTTTTCTTCAGAGTATCAATATCGCGTGAAAAGAAATACATTCCGCCGTCCTGCATTTCGCTAGGTAAAACCATATCTTCAGGAGCAATTAGAACCATCCCATTTTGACTTAAAAAACCTACCTTTTTTTTCGGTTCAGCAACCACTTGAGTCGGTTGCGCTTGAGTGGCGGGCTCTGCTGATGCTTGCACAGGTGCAGTTTGCCCGGTGGCAACCACTGCTGGCGCCTCACTAGGTGTGGCTACCACTGTCGTAACTGCTGTAGTTGTTGGTTGCGTTACTGCAGGAGTTGTGGCAGATGGTGTAGCCGGTTGAGGAACTGCACTGGGTTGTGGTGTCGTAGCTGGAACTGCCTCTGCATTTGCAGACACCGCTGGTGCAGTCGCTGTGGCTGGTGCTCCAGTGGCAGGCTCATCAAACGTTGGCAATGCCGTGGCATCGGAACTTGTTGCACCCTCCGCGGGCTGAGGAGTTGCTGGTTTTGCTTGGGTCTGATTTGGCGCAATAGCGTCAGCTGTTGTTGTCAGCAAGTTACTTAATACACTAGATGCGGTATTCGTTTCTGTTGCAAAGCAGGCGGAGTTCATTCCTGTCGCGATCAAAATTCCGCTGGATAAGGATAAAACTTTTTTTAAATTATTAATCACAATTCCCCCAAGTGATATCTTCACGTCCAATCTTCCTATAGGAAATTCTAAAAAAATAATGTTAATTTTACGTTAACAATAGTAACATTTTCTTAGCACCTATCGCACCAGTATATGATTTTATAGCAAATTCGAGACTGAGCTCATGAAGACTTTTTTGAAATATTATCAGAATGAGTTGCTTTCACTGAGAAAAAAAGGTGGAGAATTTGCACGACAACACCCCGAAATAGCCGGTAGGTTAGATATAAAAGCTGGAGAATCTACGGATCCTTACACAGAAAAACTGATTGAATCAGTTGCATTCATGTCTGCCAAATTAGCTCAAAGGATTGATGATAATGGTCAAAATATAGCATTTCATCTGCTTTCTGCTTTATATCCAAATTTAATTAATGTTTTTCCTCCTTGTAGCGTAGTCAAATTTGAGTCTGAAAATAGTGTTTCGCTATCAAATCCTATAAAAATAAACAGAGGGACAAATCTCTTTGTGAAATCGAAAAATGGAACGGAATGTCAATTTAGAACACTTTATCCTCTTGTAATATATCCAATTTCCATTACTCAAATTAGCTTTTTAAAAGTTTCAAAACAAATTGGGGGAGAGGACGGATGGTGTCTTGAATTAAAAATTAAAACAAATTCTGTTCCAATTGAGCAATTGCAAATAGACGATTTGCTATTTTATATAAATTCAGATATCACCGAAAATGCACTGATGTTATATGAATCAATCTTTTCAAATCCAGAACGAAACGTATTTGTTAAAGTGCACAATCAACATATCAAGCTGGATTTAAAAAATATATTTCCTTGTGGTTTTTCTTCTGATGAAACGGTTTGTCCTGTTACTCCATATTCGACCAATTGTTTTCAACTTTTTCAGGAAGTCTTGCACTTTAAGAAAAAATTTATGTTCTTCCGAATTGTGGATTTAGGAAAATTACTGGCAGAAAGTGGAATAAACAATATTGATGAACTATCGATAATTATTGATATAAAAGTATCGGATGATCACCTATTTCAGGTGGTAAGTAACGATTCTATAATTTTGAATGCTACACCTATTGTCAACTTATTCCCAGTTACATCTGATCCATTCAGGTTTGATGGGACGCAACCAAAATACCTGTTGCTTGCAGATCAAGCTCGAGATAAGGCGCTTGAAATTCATTCCATTTCGGAATTGCATATCATAAATAATGAAACTAAGGAGGACGAAATTGTTCAGCCCTATTTTTCGTTGGCTGTCGATTCAGATACGAATATCGTTCATGATTTATATTGGCTATATTCCAAAGAACCATCAGAGATAAGAAATCTGAAAGGGCATGATGTATATATTTCTCTTGTGGATACAAAAATGAATCCATATGACATTTATGCAGATGTTGTTTATGCAAAAACTCTATGCACAAATCGGAATGACACTAGTAACATTCCTGTCTTATCAAGATTTTATGTAGATAATCTAGAAACAGCTGGATACCATGCAACATTACTTCATAAAACAACAGACCCGATTTCTCTTATTGAAGGAACAACCACACTTTGGAATTTAATTTCACAACTCAGTTCGACTCATCTTAGTATTGCAAATGCCCAAAATTTACTCTGCTCGATACGTAAAATTGCAGAAATATTTTCAGCTGGAAATGATCGAAAAGTCTGTGCATTGTTTGATGGGATAAAATCTATCAATATTGAAGATACAGTGCAACGCTTTGGCGCTGATGCTTGGCGTGGTTTTGTAAAAGGTAAAAAGATAACAATTGAAGCTGATGAGGAAAGTATCGCTTTTAGTTATCTTATCTGCGCAGTTATAAATGAATATCTTTCCGATATTGTTTCTATAAATTCATTTATAAAAATGCACATGATATCTGCTTCTTCAAAACAGCAGCTTGCTTCCTGGCAACCAACCTCGGGGAGAAAAGATGTAATCTAGCAAACTATTACAACATTTCGAAAAACTCTTGTCTTAAAAAATAATTGACGTTGCTTTCAAGAGATGAGAAAATGTTGATATTGCATGGCGGGTGTAGCTCAGTTGGTTAGAGCGCTAGATTGTGGCTCTAGAGGTCATCGGTTC
>CADBQC010000147.1 GCA_902796745.1 uncultured Pseudomonadota bacterium | reverse complement strand
AGTACTTCATTCTAGCGTCCGTTTCTGCTTATACCTTTATTTTCCTTTGAAAATACCCGCTTTCCATAACGCTTTACATCCACAAACTGCGCAAATTGCCAACATTTTTTATCCATCTAATCACCCTTTACACAAAAATTAATATGCTTTTTATTTACCAGCTTGCCAATCCCTCGTTGGTTATGAACTTGTACGTTGCTTGTAAATTTTTGGTAAAATAAAAGTATCTCTTGCGATCTGGTTGGGGGCTCACTTTGCTGGAAATTTTGGAAACTTTGTGGAAATTGTTCGTTGATGTCCTCTTGCCTAATGCTACGTTTTGGTGTGTCGTTTCAGTTGCAATCTCAATATCAATTTTGGGGATGTATATTAAAGCGAAGAAAAATTTACGTTCAGCCGAATACTTTCTAAACATAATACGAGATGTTTCTAAGATTCTTTCCAAAAATCATGAAGTGATCGCTTTCGATGAAAAGGACGACATTGTATATACTACTCACCCGCAATTGTATGAAAATAAAGAAGAGTTTCTACAAAATCTTTCTACTCGCATTACAGCATCTACGAATTATCAAAATTTCCGAAATTTCCTTGAAGCGAATATGCCATGTAATACCGTGGTTTCTGGTTCCGGTTCAGGTTTACATAATCAATTTAAAAAGTGGCTTGCGACGCTAAATACGTTGGATGCTCAGAACGCTTTGGCGGGAGAAAAAATCTCAGTTGTAACAATTAGCGATATCTCAAAACAATTCTATGATGCAGAAAAAATATCACAAAATTACAACAAGCTTGAAAATTTCATTGATCATTTTCCGTTTGGAATATTTTACATAAATAATATTGGAGAAATTATTGGGGCAAATGCGACTTTTGCAAATATGGTTAACGCACAGAAAGAAAAGTTATCAGGCATAAATATTGGTGAATTTATAGAAAATTTTAATAGCGACATTCCCCCACAAAAGCAACTAAATGTGACGGTAAAACCACGTTTTACTCGAACATTTCCGGCGGTTGTGGTTAAATCAGCGGTAAATGCAGATACTTCAATTCCAGCATGGATCCTATACAAATCTAACGATTTTATCAATACGCATTACCAGGGGGGAGAAATAAGTAAGAATGTTTTTGAATTTACTTCCATCCCTTCAGTTATCACGACAATGTCTGGGAAAATTGTCGAGTTTAATCCTGCATTTGCTTTGATTATGCAAGATAAGGTAACTATGAAACGTAATAAAACAACACAAATTGGAGATAATATCGATGAATTCATAAAGATTGATCAAGGATTCTTATCTCGTCTACAGGTAGCGCATGATCCCAACGCTCTTCCTCAGAAACTAGAAATAAAATTTCTGGAAGGCAATGATATAGCGATGGCTTATATAAGCCAGATTGGTTCACATTTGCTTATACAGTTAATCAATATCTCAGCACAAAAGTCTTTGGAACAGAGATTATTGCAAGCCCAAAAGATGCAGGCTATGGGGCAGTTAACCGGAGGGATTGCTCATGATTTCAATAATCTTCTGACTGCGATGATTGGCTTTTGCGATCTCTTGTTGCAAAGGCATATTCCTGCTGATCCTTCGTATGGAGATGTTATCCAGATAAAGCAAAATGCGAGCAGGGCAGCTGTCTTAGTTAAACAGTTGTTAGCTTTTTCAAAGCAACAGACATTAACTCCTAAAGTTGTATCAGTCACCGAAACTTTGATCAGCATTTCTGAGCTACTACGGAGATTAGTTGGAATTGATATAGAACTAGAAATAGTTCATGGGCGTGAAATTTGGCAAGTTAAAATTGATGAAAGCCAATTCGAACAAATGCTGATAAATCTAGTTGTAAATGCCAGAGATGCGATTAAAGAGAACGGCAAAATTAAAATAACAACAAAGAATTTTTATGCCGATAAAGAATTTGCATGTGTAAATGATATAGCCCCGGTCGGAGATTATGTTGTCATCGAGATAAGTGATAATGGATGCGGAATACCTCCAGAAGATATCAATAATATTTTTGAGCCATTCTTTTCCAAAAAAGATGAAAATATCCGCAAAAAAGCAGGTACTGGAACGGGTCTGGGTTTAGCAACTGTTTACGGTATAATAAACCAAAATGGTAGTTTTATAAATGTGCAATCAGTTATAAATGAAGGCACAAGCTTTAAAATATACATTCCCCGCTATGAGGGTACAGAACTGATGGAAAAAACACACGAGAATGAGGAATGGAAAGATCTAACGGGCACGGAGACGATATTGTTGGTCGAGGATGAAGAACCAGTGAGATTATTTTCTGCAAGAGCTTTGCGTGAAAAAGGATACAAGATACTTGAAGCATCGAGCGGAGAGGAAGCATTGCAGATAGCAGACAAAGAACAATTCGATTTATTAGTTACTGATGTTGTAATGCCCAAAATGGATGGGCCGACTTTGAGTAATATATTGAAAGAAAAAATCCCTAGCTTAAAGACAATCTTTATATCTGGTTATACTGAAGAAACATTTAGGCAAGATGCAAGCAAAAACGCGGATATACACTTTCTGCAAAAACCATTTACCTTGCGAGATTTAGCAGTGAAAGTTAAGAAAGTGCTACAAAATGCTCAGTGATATTTTCTGCACCACAAAATTGGGAATAGAATTTTCAGTACACCTAGTGCCCGGGGCTAAGGAAGAAAAAGTGATCGGAATTGTTGATACCACTCGTGGGAAAGAAATAAAAATTGCAATACATGAGAAACCAACAGAAAACAGGGCAAATATAGCGCTGATAAAATTTTTATCTGAAATACTCCGTGTCCCGAAATCACAAATATCGATAAAACGTGGACATAAATCTAGGGAAAAACGAATAGAAATAATTAATGTTCTGGTAGCTGATATCGCTGAATTAGTAAATGGATATATGTAATAATTTGTAATAACAAAATTTTGAAAATTTATGGGATAATCTGAAAAAGGTTCAGAAAAATTTGTAATTATGTGTGGGATAATTGCATCGTTAAGCTATAGCGATAATGTTTCAAAGGATCTTATTTCAGCTTTGGAGCGACTTGAATATCGAGGATACGATTCGGCAGGAGTTGCTTATTTAGATGATAATTCCTCATTAAAGCGCATACGAACCGTTGGAAAAGTACAACATTTAAAGGAAGTGTTAGAAAAGCAACATATAAAAGCTCACACTGGAATAGGACATACCAGGTGGGCAACTCATGGAAAAGTAACCGAATCTAATGCCCATCCTCATACGGCGGATGGCGTAGCTATAGTTCACAATGGCATTATTGAAAATTATCAAGAATTGAAAAAACAACTTGTTAATGAAGGATATATCTTTGAAAGTGAGACTGATACAGAAGTTATTGCCAAGTTAATTGCAAGTCATATAAAAACTGGAGAACAGTTTTTCGAAGCATTCCAAAAATCTATTTCTGAACTAGTGGGAACATTTGCTATAGTCGCTATTTATGAAAAAGAGCCGGATATTTTACTGGGCGCAAAAAAAGGTTCTCCAATGGCTGTCGGTCTTAGCCCTGACAAGCAAAGCGGGTATATAGCTTCTGATGCGGTCGCGTTATCAACATTAGCAAATGAACTGGCGTACCTAGAAGAAGGAGATATCGTCGTTGTTAGAAAAGGCAGGCAACTTTCATACGAAATTTTCGAATCAAATGGACAAAGCATTAGACGCGAAACAGTACCCAATAAGGTATCTCTAGATGATGTCAGCAAAAAAGGCTATGACTCCTTTATGCTGAAAGAAATTTTTGAGGAAGCTACTGTCGCGAGAAGAACCTATGAGAAATTTAATTACGATATAGATATTTCGGAATTCGACAACATTTCTATAATTGCTTGTGGTACTTCATACTACGCCGGCGCTGTTGCCAAATATTGGATAGAGGATATAGCAAAAATTCATGTTGATGTTGAAATAGCCTCTGAATTCCGTTATAGAAATCCAGTATTTGCTAAAAATTCTTTATATATCTTTATAAGCCAATCTGGGGAGACAATAGACACCTTGTGTGCTATGAGACTTGTCAAGGAGGCAGGCATAAAGACACTAGCACTTGTTAATGTTGATACTTCTTCAATAGCAAGAGAGGCTGATTTCGTCCTAAAGACTGAAGCCGGTGTAGAAATTGGCGTTGCATCAACAAAAGCGTTCGTTGCACAAATATTGTCCTTATTGATGTTATGTTACAAAAACATAGATATCAAAGCAGTAGAACTGTCGATCAATGCAGTGCTGAATGGTAATTATGATTTTACCAGGTTAGCTAATAAAATAAAGAATAGCCGAAGTTTATTCTATATAGGTCGGGGAGTAAGTTATCCAATAGCTCTTGAAGGTGCGTTAAAAATAAAGGAGCTTTCATATATCAGTGCAGAAGGATATCCTGCGGGGGAAATAAAGCATGGACCAATAGCAATCATTGACGAAAATGTTTACACGATGGCTTTGGCACCATATGACAAATATTTCGATAAGACAATTTCTAATACTCAAGAAATCTTGGCAAGAAATGGGAAAATTCTATTGATAACAACGAGTGATGCAAAAGACCTTCTGCACGGAATAGATAAAAATGACAATGTAGAATGCGTATTTTTGCCTCCAAACAGTCCATTATATTTGCCATTTTCTCTAACAACATTCATACACTTGTTAGCCTATTACACAGCGAATGCAAAGGGACATGATGTTGATAAACCTCGAAATCTTGCAAAATCAGTAACTGTGGAATGAATGAACTTCACACATAGAATATCCATACTACCGGAAGCTAACAAAATCTATATCAGGTTTTGAAAAACGGAATATAAAGAGTACCACTGCATGCAGATATGGTGAGTGTAGCGTGTTTATGATGTTATACTATATATTTTTTATATCAATAATTTGTTCGCCACCTTCGAAAAAATATCCTCATATTTATCGATACTTTTTCTAGTCTCTCTTACTTAATCTTGGAATTATTTTTGCCCGTTGTAGCTAATTTCAATATGAGCCAACGAGAGATATGGATCATGTGAGCAGTATCCACATTTTTGCTGAACATATTTACGTAATTGGCATGGTAGGTTCCTTGTCACACAGCTATGCACTTTATTTTGTAAAACCAGTACACTCCGTGTTATATTCCCACGATACAGAGTCTTCCACTCACCCAACTATGTGGAGAGAAAAAACACCTAAGTCTTCCCTAATTATCAGAAAAAACCCCCACATCTGCTACGACAAAGCAATGTAAAAATCAGAACTTCGAGCAGTAATCTATCCATTTGATAATAAGGCAGAATTGTAACAATCCTACGCTTTAATATTGTATCGCTTGTTAAATTTGCTTATTTGTCCCGCTGTATCCACCAATTTTTGACCGGCTCCAGTCCATGCTGGATGACTTATCGGATCAATATCCAAGTTTATCGTCTCGCCAGTTTTTCCATACGTCGATTTTGTTTCAAACTTTTCCCCGTTCGTCAAAACTACCGATATCTCATGGTAATCAGGATGAATATTTTTTTTCATTGTTCTTAGTCGCAAAAAACGTTCCATAGCTTTACTTATAACACATTTTGTAGCACACGGCAATGATGGTGTATAAGTGATAGTTTTACTTTAGCAATGCAATTAGTTCATCGATAGAGCTGTTGATACGAAATCTAGCGAAGAGAGCAATGGATATTGCTAGGTTTT
>CADBQC010000146.1 GCA_902796745.1 uncultured Pseudomonadota bacterium | reverse complement strand
CGCAAATTTCCAACATTTTTTTACTCATCTAACCATACTTTCTCCACAGATTACCATATCATTTATTTACCAGCTTGCCAATCCCCAAATGGTAAATTATTGCAAATATCGGAAAGTGAGTGCAAAACTTAAAATGAGTTGATGTATTTGGGCGCGCATTTAAATTGCAAATTTTTATAGCACTTTTTGTAACACTGACAATAGCATCAGGTAGCCTGTATTCAGGAGAGATTGACGCGAAAATTGCTACAAAATATGCCAAATGGAAAGTTGCCGTCAAAGAGCCTACGAAAGCCAAGAATGTGTTCTTATTTTTTTACAACAATCCTCATTGGCCTTTGTTTGAAGAAAGTGTAAGAATTGCTGAGAAACACGCAAAGGGAAACGTTTCCAAAGATATAGTTCTGAAATGGTTTAAGAGGTATTCTCCTAAAACGAAGGAAGGGCTTGAATTATATATAAACTGTCTTTTAGAAGAACAACCAGCGTATGCTCAAACTTATATAAAACAAACTTGGGTATTCCAAGACTTATCTCCTAACTTTATGAATAAGTATAAGACAGAATTTGCAAATTACATGACACCTGTTGAGGATGCGAAAAAGGCGAAGCAATTGATAAGAGGAATGAAAGTTGAGCAACTTGATACTTTAAAAGACATAGTGATTGATGAGATATCAGATTTTATATCTGACTTTCTAGAAAAACACATAGTAAAGCGAACTGGCGGATATTCAAAGAAAGAGCTCGAAGATATTGATAGAAAATATAGTATCATCCAACATTTGATTGATAGGAAACAGGATGCGCAAGCTGCAGAAATTTTAGCTATATCGAATGAAAATGAAGAAAAATATGCTACTTCTTTCTTTAATCAACGTCGTCACGTCGCATTCAATGTGCTTCGAAGTGGGAATCCCAAGCTAGCATACGAAGTTATGAGCATGTATAAATTATCTGCAAAAAAGCCGGATGAAAAGATTGCAAGAGCTGAATGGTTACTTGGCTATATCTCATTTCGGTTTTTAAACAACCTTAAGAAGGCTAAAAATCATTTCAAAAAGGCATACGATAATTCTCTTAATTCAATTAGGATAAGCAAAAATGCCTTCTGGTTAGCTGCAGTTTACAAGAAAAAAAACGATATCATACCTGCTATAAATTGGTGCAAAAAAGCCAGTAAATATTTTTCAACTTTTTATGGATACCTGGCAGAAAAACAGCTACGTGAACTTACGGGGCAAACTGCGAATGAAACGATATCTGAAGAATTTGTTCATGAGCAAACCTATCCGTCAGGAACATTATTTACATTTTACAACCGCGAACTAGTCCAAGTTTTACTGAAAGTTCATGATAAAGAAATGCGGAAATACTTTTATCAGCAACTCGTGTATGAGATTGAAGATCCAAATGAAGAAATGTTGCTCATGGACATAGCTGTTGCTCAGGATGAAATGGACATTTTGATCTCTGAGAGTTCAAAGCGTCAACATTACTTTCCCAATGAAAAGGCATATAAAATCTTGAAGCAGTCTGATATGAAATATATAAAAAAAATCAATGCAGAACCGTGCTTTTTGAGCTATGTGCATTCAATAATACAACGAGAGAGCAATTTTAATGTAAGGGCAAAAAGCAGAGTGGGAGCAATCGGTTTGATGCAAATAATGCCAGCAACCGCACGATACGAAGCTAAGCGCATCAAGTTTTATACTGGAGCATCACTATTTAATAAACGAAAAAATATAACTCTTGGCTCATCCATACTAAACAGACTTTTAAAAAAATATTCTGGAAATTTGATTTATGCGACAGCTGCTTATAACTGTGGCGAAGGGAATGTATCAAAATATTTAAAAAGCATCCGCAATCTCAAAAATCTTGCTCCATTGGATATCGTGGAACTAATTCCAATTAAAGAAACTAGGCTATACGTCAAGCATGTCCTTCGGGCATTGTTCACTTATCAAAAAAAGTTTTCCCAAACCAAATGCTACGACTGCTCATCATTGTATTTATAGGCAGGATGTTCCTATATGATATATGCACTATAGGGAATTGACAATTATATTAAAACGTAGTGCTCTGCTTTGCAAAAACAAGGCGATTAAGAGCTCTAGCATTTGTATAGATTTGATGTAGCACTTGGTTTTTCTGTGCAATCTGGCACGGTAGTAGCGTAATACCAAACAGATCCCCGATTTGCTTACTACGTGTTTGATATCATCGTTCATGCTCAGCTCCTTTTCGTATGCAAAATTTCCATCCGTACAGACGATTTTTAAATTATTTGCATCAATATTATCTATAAGTTTACGTAAACTTTTTCTTTT
>CADBQC010000145.1 GCA_902796745.1 uncultured Pseudomonadota bacterium | reverse complement strand
TAAATCGGAGAACAGAGCGAATTTTCAAAAAGCCAAATCAGCGTATGAAATTTTATACTAATTCAATGTCGATATCTATCAGAAAGTACAATTTATATGTAATTTTATATAAATTTTTGTATATTTATTTTTAATTTATCTAAATTTTTGTTATTTCTTTGCTGATAAGGTTGTCACTTTTTGTCCTTTCCATTCGTTAAATCCCCTGGTTTTGAATTGGATTTTATACCACCACAGCGACAGCATACATTGTTACCTTTGAACTGTTTGATTATTTTGCCTATCAAACCAAATATCCTCAGCAGTCTCAACATTATTTTCTCCCCTTTTTGTCCGAAGTCGTTTTGTTTTCCTGATTAATCTCGATCTTCTTGTTGAAAAGCCTTTCCGCAATATAGGCTATTACCATGGTCACGATTGCAGTAACTGTCGTCTCGCTTAGGTGAATCCCCAGTTCATCAGCCCCTGCAATAATTATGCTTCCGAAAATCGTGCTCCAAAATTCTGTTGTTTTGATTCCTGATTTCATGTTTTTACTCCTTTTCTATGCATAAGCCCTGTTTAACCAGCCATTGATGAACTTCTGTTGACTGGCATTTTTCATGATGATACTCCTGTAATACCCTGCAGCTTCCGAACGTATAGCCGCCAGCAAAGCAGCTTCATCGGAATTATTTACAGCGGTTAATGTAATAGAGCCTATGATTCCATCTTCTTTGACTGGATTTCCAACGGCTCTAAGAGCTCTCTGCAAAAGCTCATTAGCCTTTCTCGTTCCCATGTTCACAGCCAGATCAAACACTTTTTCGGCGACTTCATCAGAGTCGAAGTTTTTATACTTCTGTGGTTCCCAAAAATTCCTGTAATATATGCATTTAGCACCATCTAGTGTGAGATTTCTAATATCCAGATTCGGATAGGATCTTTTAAAGATTCCATACTTCGTTTCGCCTCCAGAATCCTTCGGATCGTTGACATGCCCCATTCATTTTTCAGGACTTTTGCGACAGCTTTTTCAAATTTTTCATCAAACTTATTTTCCATAACATTTTTCCTCTAATTGATTAATTTCCTCTAACATTGCTTCGATTCTTTCTTGAAACTTCGGGGTTTCTTCGGTATGTTTTTCGCAGATTGCAACTTGTCGATCAACCTTCGCTGCCCACCATAGAGCCCCTAAGATTTGCCCAATAGCAAACCCAATGAGGCCAATTGGAAGCTTAGAAAATCTGTTTTCTTTTTGTTCTTTATTCATACACTTCTCCTTCTATCTGCGTTCTAAATCCCCGTGGATCTAAGCTATGTTCCGCTTTCGTAATTACCCAATTCGTTGGAACTCCAGGTTTAAATCCACCAAGCAATATCAACGATTCGGCAATTAGATTAGGATTTCCAATTGTCGATAATTGCAACTTTCTGAAATCCTTTTTAATTCTAGAAAGTGTCGTTTTAGCAACTGTTTCAGCCTCATTTTTATCGCCATAAGTCGATTGTAAAACGTATGTTGAATCTCCTTCTCCAATTTCGATTTTTTTAGTTTTAGCCTGTTCAAAATCAACGTACTCAGATTTAACTTTGCTGTAATCCTCCCGTTTTGAAACGCTGTAAGACCATGAAATCGCCTGGCTTATGTCGATTGTCGTTGCCCCAAGAGGACCCCCTGAAATTGATTGAGCAGAACCTTGTTCTGCAAAGATGAGATCTCCGCTTGCAGGCTTCGCAATAGCCCCATACATTTCTGCTAACCGAGTTAAAAAGTGCATATCACTTTCGTTTGTCTGAGTGATGTGGTTTATTACTAAGCCCGATAAATCTTTCGCAACCTTTGGAGCAAGTCCGTGTTTTGAGGCTATCGCACTAACAAGTGCTCCGAGCGTTGTACTTGCGTGATTTTCAGAAACTTTCTCCTTAAAGCTGGACTTAAAATCCAGTCCATGAGCTTTGATTGAGACTCTATCTGGCGCGCCTGAAAGAGAAACGTTATTTACTATATAGTTCCCAATATGGCTGAGCCCCGTTGATTCATAACCAAGATATACGCTCAAAACTGCGCCAGTGTTCGGCAATTCAATCGCGGAATTACGATCATCCAGGGTGATTGAACATGAGTCGCCTTTAAAACCAGATTCATCACTACAACTTAAAGAGATTAATCGTTCTCCAAGGTCTAAATCTGTCCCATTTGCTGTTATTTTATAAATTGGGTTCATAATTAGTCCCAAAGTTTTATGGTTTTTCGCGCTGTTTTATCAATTGCAGGGAGCTTAACAATTAGCCCCTCAGGCAGATGTTCATCATATTCTGCCAGTTTTGGATTTTGTCGCAGGATTTCTTCCACAGCACCGTTTGTGAAACCATAGTGTTTCCAGCAAATCCAATCGATTACATCATTCTCTTTTGTTACATATGTGATTGTCAAAATAGGCTCCTCAAAATGTTAAGCAATTCCAATTCCTCGCCAGAATACCGTTCCAATTCGACTTTGAACTCTACTTTCTGTGAATTTCCAAATTTATCAAAGTAGCTTTCTGTTTCGTTTATTTGCCTGATTATCCAGTTCCCATGGATACCTCCTGCGCCATCAACCATCAGGATTGGTTTTTGATCTTCTGCAAGGGACTTCAGTTGGTTTAATGGCTGAGTTTTATGATAAACCACGCCATCCAAAGTGCATTTGTCTGATCCTTTGCCAAGAGCTTGAAGTACCGGCGGCTTCCCAACGACTTCAGATGATGACCAGCGATACTCATGGTTCTTTTGAGCCGAACCAAATGCAACTGTTCTAAGTTCGAATATGAATGATCCAAGAGCCATTAACATCAGTACACCGCCACTTTATCAAGTTTTTTGGTCAATTTAATAACTCCGAAGACATTTTTCAAAAAAAGCGAAGTCCGTTTGCAAAAACACGTGGTTTCCAAGCCTTACAATACAACGGACCTTGATATGTCGAAGTCCGACGTGAATGGAGTTTTGAAGTCAAAAACTGGTATTTTCAGGGGAAAAATTACAATTTTGGAAACATCTGAAGTCCGTTCTGAAGTCACCCAGGCCTTATGTTCCGAGCGATTTAGAGAAAATGATCAAATCCTGGGAGTGGTATCCAAATCCTCACATCTGGCGGAGAGAGAGGGATTCGAACCCCCGATACGCTTTTGGCGTATACTCGCTTTCCAGGTGGGCCCCTTCAGCCACTCGGTCATCTCTCAGACCAAATTAGTTTATCAAATACTAACCAAAAATCAATATTTAAAGCTTGTACAAGTTCATTAGAAATAAGACAAAACTCTTTTAAGATGGACAAAGCCATTTAAGTTAAGCAAATAGATAAAAACGCCCCACCATTAACTTGAAAGTTTTTGATTTAAGAAAGGAGACATTGATTTATAGATTTATACAAATACATCAGTTATCAAAAAACTTTGGGCACTGTGTTCGATTGTGGTTCCAGGAAAAGGCAGAACAGATTTTGAGAAACTTCGTACAAAAACAGAAATTATAGGCATCAGTTGGTCGTATATTATTATCTTCGAAAAATGTTGATAAACTGCCCGATTTTTAGGACTAAAAACCCTCAAAAATATACCTTTGGGTTCCAAACATATGAATCAATCAGAAAGATGAGAATCAGGACAAAACACGCATTTTGCAATATATGTCCAAGTTCAGATAGAAGTGAGACAGAAATGGTTTCCGGAACTGTACTTAGAAATATACCCCAATGGAGTTGAGCCATGCAAGGAAGCGTGGGGGCGGTAGGAATTGTATTTTCGCAGAAAGTTCATGAGTTCATGACGCGCTCCGACAATGGAATTCTCACTTAGCTCTTCATAAAATTCTTCTCTAAAACCCCTGTTACTTCGCTCGATTTTGCCGTTGTACGTTGGTTTTGTAGGCGGCAGAACAAATAGAGGAAGTCCCAAATCTTTGCAGGCATCTTCGAAATATTTCATGAATTCGGAGCCCCCGTCGACTTGAATTGAGCGAACTTTATACGGAGCATTTTCGATTAATTCTCGTAAAAATTTAGTGGCATTAGTGCTATTTGCTTTGCTGTAAACGTTTGCATAAACGTGCTCGCTAAGCGCTCAATCCCCGCGAAATGCTTCATTACTATCCCATTTTTCGTTACAGTCCTGTAGTCGATTTGCACGTTTTCACCAATCTCGTTGTAATGCTCCTTAAATCTCCGTTTTCTCTTGCACCTCAAGGCATGTCTAGAACTTGTAAATCTAAGCTTTTTCATAATTCTACCCGTGCTACTCTCGCTTATATCGATGCCGAAATCACGCAAATCTTCGCCTCCATGTACGTTTTTCTATCACACATTTTGGGTTGCTTAGACCTGAAAAACAGGCATTTCAAACACATCCCTCAACTAATTCCCACAAGCTCCTGTTTCTTTTTGTTGGGAGCTCCATGGCAGTGAAGCAATTTCCACTGTTTAACTTGTTTATCATAAAGTTTAGTAAAGTCTGAACGACCTTTTCTAGAACAACAAGCAAGCATAGTTAATGTATTTGCATAATCCAAAGTCTCCTTTCTTAAATTAATTACTAACAATTTCATTCTGGAAACTTTTTTATCTATTTGCTTGACCTAAATCGCTTCAGCCGTTTCAAACCAATCTTTGTCTCATATGTTATGAACTTATACAATTGCCTGCAAAAACGTTTACTTCTTGAGGAATTGGCGTATAATGAGTACAGCAGATAGAGAATTTTTTATGGAATAAAAATTATGGCGAGTAACTTAGTCGTAACAGAAAGAAGCGCAGGTGGCAAGAAAGCAGCGAGAAAATTAAGGCATGAAGGATATGTGCCAGGAGTAATATATGGCGATGAAAAAGCACCAGTGCTGGTATCGGTCGGCGAGAAAGAGCTTATAGCAGAGTGTTATACAAGCGCTTTTTTAGGACACGTTATTGAAACAAAGATTGGCGCAAAACTAGAAAAATTTTTACCCAAACAGATAGAGTTCGATCCTGTAACTGATCGTCCAGTTCACATTGATTTTTTGCGCGTTTCCAAGAATTCTAAAGTGAAGGTAAGCATAGCAATAGAATTTGTAAATGAGGATAAATCTCCTGGAATTAAAAAAGGTGGAATTGTTAACGTCGTTGTTCATAAATTGGAGTGTCTCTGTTCCCCTGATGCTATTCCTGAGAAATTGACAATTGATTTGTCAGGAAAGGATATAGGTGATGGATTTATGCTGGATAAACTCGACTTACCAAAAGGCGTAACACCGGTTAATGCAGAAAGAGATGCAGTGATAGCAACTATTGTTTCCTCCAGAATGACAGAAGAGGAGACCACAACAGAAGAAACAACTGCGACAACTGAGGTAAAAGCTGAGACATCAACCGAAACTGAGAAGAAAACAGCATAAGACATGTTTCTTATTGTTGGTTTAGGAAATCCGGGTCTAGATTACGCGTATACTCGACATAACGTCGGTTTTATGTTCGTTGATTATTTGGCTTATGAACTTGGATTTCCTGATTTTCGATCCCGCTTCAACTCTTTGTATACGGAAAAATCTTTTGAATGTAATGCAAAGGTGGTATTGCAAAAGCCACAAACATATATGAACAATTCAGGAAATGCTCTATTTCAATTGGTGACTTTCTATAAAATTGATCCACAAAATATTTTTGTGATACATGATGATTTAGATATGCGTCCAATGCAATTACGCATAAAATTTGGGGGAAGCGCGGGAGGGCATAATGGGTTGAGAGATATAGAAAAAGTTATAGGGAAAGATTATTGGCACATCAAGGTCGGGATTGGGCGTCCGATTGAGCGCTCTCAGGTCGCAAATTATGTGCTTTCGCCTTTTTATAAAGAAGAATTGATAACTTTGAAATCGAAAATTTTCGCAATCTTAGGCGATCACATCGAAAATTTGCTATTCGCAGAAGACAGAACGGATCCCATAAACAAAATAATGCAAGAGGTCACTTGTTTATAAAAATAATCTGGGCAACTATAATGTTTTTGGTGGCATTATGGGCTGTATATATTTTTTCGGTAGGACTAGATATCCCAGTTGCCTATTATGAAAGAAGCGAGACAGTTATGTGTACTGAACAATAAAAATGAGTTGTTGTACTTCAGAAAACCTATTTGATTTTCGCAAACTTCATACAAATTAGATGATGATTTTAGCTTTGTTTGCTAACATCATACAGCTACCAGTCCTGCACAACAGAATTCTTTTGCGCAATTATATCTTTCGTAATCATCTAGAAGCCATCTTGTTCTTCTAGTAAATTACACCCTAAAAACATATTATCGCGCTGTACACCTTCAGGAATCGTGCAAGCTTCTCCCCATATTATTGTTGCTAGGTTTGTACAGCCACGAAACATTTCCCTCACGTCAGTGATAATACCACTCGGCGCTGCGCCTCTGAAATCAATTTTAGTTATTGAAGTAGAGTTACAGCAAAATTGATAAAAATCTTCTATTTGAACAGGAGTATTGTCAGTACTCAATTTAAAATTCACCTCGAGTCGCAAATATTTCGAATCCAAACCTGAGAATGATTGACTCCCTGCGAATATTTTAAGCAGATCTCTGTCAATGTAAGATTTACCTGAGACTTCTAAGATAATTTTTTCAAAATCCTTCTTATTTCCATTCCGTGGTATGGGTGAAAACCCTCGCATTTAGGCGAACACTTCAGTATAATGTGAGGGATGACATATAGAAGAAGTTCACATAGTATTCTGTACAAAGTATAGGTACAGAGTATTATATGGCAAT
>CADBQC010000144.1 GCA_902796745.1 uncultured Pseudomonadota bacterium | reverse complement strand
CTCCTCCCTGATATGTGATACGAAAGCCTCTTTTTCTTGCCTTAACATACCTTTCTCCTCACATAAACCACATTACAGAAGGAGTATCAAAAAACACTGCTTCTGTCTATTGTAGGTGACATGCCAGCCTTTAATTCGTCAACGAAGTTCGTATCTGAAACCTACAGTCTTCGACAACATCCAGTTTTTACCAGATGCTTTTCTGTGAGATTTTACCACAAAAATAAAATCTCACAAAACTTTTTTTTAGTCTACAGTAAACTTGACTCCAATTCCCATCGTGGAACTTAAGGTCATTTTCTTTATATAGTTTCCCTTTACTCCTGCTGGTTTTGACTTCACAACGGCGTCGATGAAAGCCTTAGCATTTTCTGCTAAAGCCTCAGTTTTGAAGCTAGCCTTTCCGATCCCTGCATGAACAATACCATTCTTCTCTGAACGATATTCGATTTGTCCACCTTTGACATTTTTTATTGCAGTTGCAACGTCCATAGTAACGGTACCAAGCTTTGGATTAGGCATTAAACCCTTAGGACCCAGGATTTTTCCGACCTTACCAACTAGAGCCATCATATCCGGTGTTGCGATACAACGATCGAAAGGCATATCACCTTTTTGTATCATTTCGACTAGTTCTTCACTACCGACGATATCTGCACCGGCCTTCTTTGCTTCATCCGCTTTTTGATCTTTTGCAAACACAGCAACTCGATATGTCTTACCAGTGCCATTCGGAAGATTTACAACATTACGTACAGCCTGATCTTGCTTCGAACCATCAATACCAAGCATGATGCTTATATCAATTGTTTCATCGAATTTTGCAGTCGCAGATTTTTTGACAATATCAATTGCTTCAGATAAAGAATAGACTTTCTCTAAATCTGTATTCTTCTTCAAATCGGCAATTCTTTTTCCAATATGTGCCATATCTTAGCCCTCCACGACTTCAACGCCCATAGATCTGGCTGAGCCAATGATCATTTGAGCCGCTGCTTCAATCGTATTAGCATTCAAATCCTGCATCTTTGCTTTTGCTATCTCATTAACCTGAGACATAGTGATCTTTGCTACAGGTGCAGTTATACCGGTTTTCTGAGAACCGCTAGTTATATTCGCTGCTTTCTTGATGTAATACGTCACAGGTGGAGTTTTCATAACATATGTAAAGCTTTTATCGGCATAAGCAGTTATAACAACAGGAATTGGCATTCCTGGTTCCATCTGCTGTGTCTTTGCGTTAAACGCTTTACAAAACTCCATGATATTCAGCCCTTTTTGTGCCAAAGCAGGACCTATCGGAGGTGAAGGATTAGCCTTTCCTGCCGGAATTTGTAACTTTATATATCCAACAACTTTTTTTGCCATTTTTTTCTCCTAAACAAAATTTCGTGGTTCTATCAATCAAATGACCAAATTTCCCACAAAACCTACATTTTTTCAACTTGAGTATACTCCAATTCAACAGGAGTTGCTCTACCAAAGATCATAACAGAAACTTTAAGTTTTTGCTTATCATCTTCAATTTCTTCCACAAAACCACTGAACGAAGCAAATGCTCCATCCGTGATTTTGACTTGATCCCCAATTTCATAAACGTCGGCAACTCTAGGTGCTTCAGCTGAAGTTTTCAGCTGTTCCATTATCTTCTTAACTTCAGCTTCACTTATAGGTGAAGGTTTGCCTTTTGAGCCTAAGATTCCAGAAACCCTAGGGACATTTCTGACTAGATACCAGGTTTCGTCATTCATAATCATTTTAACTAATACGTAGCCAGGAAGATATTTTCTATCAACGTTTACTCTTTGTCCGTTCTTAATTTCTGTAACTTCTTCGGTCGGAACCAATATTTCTTCAAAGAATTCCGACAATCCTTTTTTTTCGGCATTCTCACGTATTAACTGAGCTACTCTGTTCTCAGAACCGGAATAAGCGTGAACAATATACCACCTTGCTTTTTGCTCTGCCATCATTTATCTCCCGATAATCGCGTGAACAATTCGGTACCACCCAGTGTCTACTAACGCAAAAAATAGCGATGCAATCAAGGCTATTGCAAAAACAACAACTGTAGTTATAACGACTTCTTGTCGAGATGGCCATGTCACCTTATCAACTTCAGCTCGAACTTCCCCTACAAAAGAGAAAAATCTTTTTAGACCTAACATTTTCTTAGCCTCTTCCATCCCTTCAAAGAACAAAACAACATAATGGCAGGAGCAGAGGGAATCGAACCCCCAACCGCTGGTTTTGGAGACCAGAACTCTACCAGTTGAGCTATACTCCTACTCGCCACGACATCATTTTATCACAATAAATGATAAAATGGTTGGAAAAATTTGTGCAAAAAATGATAAATAAATTTGCTGAAAATACGGTAATACTAAGAATTTAAATCCATATAGGATCATTTTTATGGCAATATGTTAATAGCAATATTTATGAGAAATATTTTTTGCATATCTTCCACGCACTGTGTTCTATTCATCATTCTCAAGATATTTCTCCAGATATGGCTTTAAGCTTAACAAAGCTACTTTTATGTTTACATCGTGCCAATCGTCTGTAATTCTGTCTTTGAAATTTACTAAAAGTTTCCAGATTCTAGACATGTAGGTGTCTATTGGACCGATATCCTTGCAGGAACCCCCATCAATTTCCTCTTCATTCGGATAATCGACCTCATCCCGTTCCAAAAACGTTAGCCCTAATATTCTCATTAGTTCCCTTGGTGTGCTTCCTCCATTCACTCGTTTTTCAAACTCATTAAGTGCTGTTTTTGTTTGTTGGGCAATTTGCATTAATTTTGTTTCGTCTTCAGGACTAAAGCCAAGTACTTGTTCCTTTTCCACAGCTGAACTATATATTTCATCGTTATTTATATCGTCATTTATTCTGATTAATTCGTTTGTTCCTTTCAATTCGTATATTGTCTCTAATTCGCCTGTTGGACTTACTTCATATATGTACTTTTTTACCAACTTCCCTGTTTTATCGAATTCAAATGCAGTTATCATAGCCAATTCGTATATGTCTGCTAATTTATACATATTTGTTACGAGATTTGTAACGATTTCTTTACCTTCTTTTGTATTTATATCGACAATTTCATCTTCTTCGTTGTTTGATGAATTTTGATCTTCTTGTTCGGATTCACTTCCCAATTCTTCACGCTCTTCGTTGTCCTCATTATCATTATATAAATACTTTTTTGTAAATGAGATCATGAATTCATTCAATGCCCCCGGCTTCCACATAAGTTTTTACATCCTTGGCTGATTTATTTACTTTTGTAATTATTTTTTGAATTACCGCCTTATCTTGAAGACGAGCTAGCCTGTTTTCAATTTTAGTCACTAACCAATCAAGTAACTCATCAATAGTGGATTCTGCCTTACCGATAAGATAGAAGAACATTAAGTTTTCTAAAAGTATATAATTGAAATTTTCGACCTCTTGCCTCATCAAATAAGCTACGATACTTTCATATTTACTCATATTAGTAACTATCAGTATGTCTTTATCACGTGTTCCAATCATATGCGCATATTTCATTTTTTCACTTAATTTTATTTCTTTACTACCTGGCATGAGTTTTTGATCATTTTCTAGCGAAGTTAACATTATGTTTTGTATATTTTTGATCGATTCAGCATATTCATCTTTATTTAGATTCAAATTTTTTATGATGTCATGTTGTTTATAATGCTTCGCCCACTCGCATTCGAATCTCGTGTGTAACATTTGAATTACTTGAGGTATCTCACTCGTCGCAACAACATCCGTAGCGTAAACATTGGTTGCCAATGTGGACAACAATGCCACTCCATATTGGCACCTAACTACATCCACAACCACTCTTAATCCTCACCAGAATCAGCTAGCTATATGTATAATATATGATATTGTAGGACTTGTGTTCAAATAAGTTTTGTCTCATATGTTGTGAACCTGCACAGTTCCGAGTTTTTCTGTTGACATTTTATTAGGCTGTGCGCTACTATTGCGCCGGTAATATTATTTGAGGGACTCTTATATGAAATTTTTGAATTTTTTGTTTGCTGGAATAGCTTTTGTCTGATGTGTTTCTGCTATGGAGGATATAGAAACTTCATCAATAAAAACTTCACAAATAAAACAACTTTCGGATTTGTTCGGCAAGACAATAATCCCGGAACAAGTGATAGGAAGCAAGTATGGCTCGCTAAAATTTAATCCAATTGTTATGCCTGATTTTTCTGAGAATAAATTGGATCTTGAATTTTTAAACGAGCATTTCAAGGATATACTAGAAATTGTAGAAACAGACGATCTGTTCAGAAAACATGACGTAGCTCATAGATTAGCAATTTTGAAGTCAGAATGGAATGTAACAAAATATCATGGGATTCTCGATAACAATTCGGGATTGTATAGATTTTTACAGGATGTCGCATTGAGCACTTTATGCCGGATGATTGAAAATAACGTTCTATTCGATAAAATGGCATGGTTACAAAAACACGAAACTTTTATAGTAGATAACATTGAAAGTGGTTGTTTTACCAGCATTATTACATGGAATAATAAGCCTGTTACTGATGAACAGTTCTATAGAACAACGGTATACTGATTATCTCTTGCAATATGTTTATCTGAAGGGTGTTTTTTTAACTTACGATGGTTGCTCCAGAATGGACAAAACCGATATAATTAAAACGAATGGCGTTCCAAAAACTAATCGTCTTTCTTGGGCTCTATACAATGAACAAATAGATGTTGATTTGTTAAATTTGACTTTCGAATATATGGAAAAACATTATCACAACGAAGGAGATTTGGCTCACGAAATAGTACGAATGTGGAACAACATTCAAGCTCGCCTAATAAGCGATATAGTGATTACATGTATAAAAAATCGACCTTTCCAAAACTTCGAGTATCCCCGGACAAATGACGCTAGAAAAAATTTTGTCTTGAAGACTGATATTATTTTCATGAATTCCTGAAGAAGATTTTAAGGGTTTGGGTAAGATTTATGACGAATGGACACGTAATAAAGAATTCTTGACTAAAGATAGCAAAAAACCATAAACAAATTCCGACTAGTATTAGTCGTATCAGTGTGAACTTCAAGTTCATGTTCATGCCAGGTCAAAGGTGAAAGTGATGTTTTTGCATTAACTTTCGCCTTGTGTTCATTAAAATGAATACTCCAATTGGACAGTATTGCTTCACATTCAAAACCTGGTTGGAGGAGTATATGGCAAAAAGACACGTTCATTTTATTCTGCCACTTTTACTGAATGCTTCGTATCCTTAATATTTACATTATTTATTCCTAAATTCCTATCAATCCCCATCCGTACAATATCTTTTTCAATTTCTATATTTGTGCAAAAACGTCTTAAAAGTTACTCGTAAAGGTAATTTTTGTGTTGTGCTTTTTCAAATATGTAATAAAATTTTGTATATGATGATAATTTTTAACTGAAATGGAGTTTTATATGGCAAAAAAGAAAATCGAAGATTTGACAGAACAACTAACTTCTCAGATTATTATGGACTATACGATGGAGATAGCTACGGCTTATCTGTCAAACAACGAAGTATCCTCAAGCGAACTTCCTGAATTATTGAAAAATATATTTCAATCGGTTGCAACTGTTTTGAAAGATTCAAATAGTTTTTGCAACCGTCCAGTGCAAGCGCCGGCTGTTCCGATCGAAGAATCTGTACATGATAACTACATTATCTGCTTAGAAGATGGCAAGAAGTTGCAGATGTTGAAAAGACATTTGATGACCGCTTATGGTCTTACCGTGGAACAGTATAAAGAGAGGTGGGGACTTTCATCGAACTATCCTGTAGTTGCTCCAAGCTATTCTAGGCGGCGTACAGAAATTGCCAAAACAAATGGACTTGGAAATGCACGCAAAAAGAAAAAAGCTGCTTAACTAATTGCGCACAACTTCCCTCGAGATAAATTAAGTTTCTCGAGGGATTATGTATTTTTATGATAAGTAGCATCTAGCGTGCTAAACTAAGAAGCGATATATAGTACTTTTGTTATTTTTTGTCGTGTTTTTGGTTGATGCCTTTACTGATGTGCCTTTTAAGGGTAATCCAGCAGGTGTTTGTGTCGTCGATGAATATCCAAGTGACGAAGAAATGCAATGTATAGCATCATATTACTGCTGGTCAGAGATAGCCTTTGTTAAGAGACTTGGAGGAAATGATTTTTATATACGATGGTTTTCTCCAAATGATGAAGCTCCAATTTGCGGGCATGCGACTATGGCTACTTCGCATATCCTGTTTTCGAAAGGGATTGTGGATGGCAATATAATAAATTATCAATTCAATAGTGGAAGACTTCAGGCTGTGTTACAAGATGGATTTATATCTATGAATTTTCCAGCGAAACCTGTGCAAAAATGTATAAATTTCCCATTTTCCATAAATAAAGTAATAGGAATAAAATCATATAAAGAAGTCGTGAAAGATGAACTAATTTATGTGATTGTTTTGAATTCTAAAGACGATGTTTTTAATATAGTTCCAAACTTCGATGAGATTAAGAAAGTTGATTGTCGAGCGATTGCGGTGACGGCTCCTGGCGATGAAAATTACGATATGTATTCCAGATATTTTATGCCAAAAGTTGGAGTTAATGAAGATCCAGTTTGTGGTTCAATGCATTGTAGACTGGCTTGCTACTGGCATGCTGTTACTGGTAAAACCGTGTTTAAGGCTTTTCAAGCATCAAGACGCACAGGAATATTGAATGTGGAATATGCAGGCGAAAGAGTGAAACTTTCTGGTAAGGCATGTACAGTTTGTGAGTTTGAGATACATTGAAGATAGAAGTTAAAGATTCTGAAATAGGAAAAAGAGTAGATATTGTAATCTCGGAACTAACTCCCGAGTTTTCCAGATCTAAGATGCAACGCCTTATAAAGGCAAAGAAAGTGCTTTGTAACAGTGAGGTAATTTCGGATGCTTCTAAAAAAATCATTGCACCATGCTTAATAGAAATTGAGGATGATGAGTTAGAACTGGATTATGAGCTCATTCCAGAAAAAATCGATTTAAATATTGTTTATGAGGACGATTTCATAATGGTCATAAATAAATCAGCTGGTATGGTATGCCATCCAGCACCTGGGCATAAATCTGGGACTTTAGTGAATGCCATAGCTTATCACTATCGCAATCGCTTATCAGATATCGGAGGATTAATGCGCCCAGGAATAGTTCATAGGCTCGACAAAGATACTTCGGGGATTATGCTTGTTGCAAAAACGAATGAAGCACACATGGCTTTCGCCAATTTATTTGCAAATGAAAAAGGTAATTTAATACAGCGCAAATATGTCTGTTTTGTTTTTGGTCTGCCGTCTCCTCGCAAAGGGTCGATCGAAACCTTTATCACACGGCATCCAAAAAATCGGCAAATGTTTATAGCGCACAATAGCATTGGCAAAAAAGCCATCACATTTTATGAAGTCGAAAATGCAGTGTATTTTACATCCACAAAAGCTATTTCTAGGATAAAATGCGAATTGTTAACCGGGAGAACACACCAAATACGCGTACATATGAAACATATTGGATGCAATATTATTGGAGATCAAACATATGGGAAATCGAAAATAGAACATACGTATCCGGAAATTGCTCGCAATTTTTCACGCCAGGCTTTGCACTCCAATATATTGGAATTTAAGCACCCATTTACGCACGAGTGGCTACACTTTGAAGCTAGTTTACCGGAAGATATGCAAAAATTGGAGCAGCTAATGCGCTACAAATAATTTAGTGACCCTTAAGTCCTGCTTATCAACAGGACATGTTGCAACTTTCCTCAAAAATGACTTCAAAAACATCTATGAATATTTAGTTTAATTTTACCATAGCTCCTTGAATCGCAACACCTGCCGTTCCCTGAAGTTGTAGCATCGCAGTGGATTTTACAGTAGCGACTGCATTCGCAGTAAGGTTCAAGGTTGCTTTTGCATTAACTTTGATTGCAAGCCCATCGATTTGAACATTAGTTTTTGCATCAAATTTAAAGCTTAATGCAATCAATTCCAGGGTATTTTTTGCATTCGCAGAAAGTTTTGTGCAATCAACCTTCACATCTCCTGTGGCTTTTATATCTATGGCATTACTTGAATTCAATATCATCTTTTTCCCAGATTTTATGCAGAATTCACCATCGGTTTCTATGTTTATGTCTTTCGTGGCTTTGATAGAAATTTCACCAGTAACATCAATTTTCAAATTTCCCTTTGATAAGGTAACGGTTTGGTTTCCATCTTTTAAGGTAATTGCCTGGTTTCCATTGTCAAGAATAACTACGTAATCTCCTTCATTCAATGTGATGCTATTTTTTCCTTTTTTAATCGTCAAAGAATTTTCGGTGGGCTCTTTTTGCGATTCCAAAACTGTTTTTTTGGAGCCTTCTAACAAAACTTCTTGCATACTATTTTCAATTATCAAGTTCATATCTTTTTGAGCGTGCACAAAAATTTCTTCTTCATTCTTCTTGTCATTAAAACTTAATTCATTAAATCCGTTCTCAGTCTGCAAAGAATTTGTGCGAAATGATGACACTGATTTATTATCTTTTGCATATTCAATCGCCTTATTTACACCGTTATAGAGGCATCCAACTACTATCGGTTGATCTGGATCCCCATTGATAAATTGAACCAAAACTTCCATACCAACGCGTGGGACTACTAGGAAGCCAAAGTTATTGCCCGCCCAAATCTGAGCTGTTCTGATCCAACAAGAACTATTCTCATCTTGTTGAGTTCGCGAATCCCAGTGAAATTTCACCTTTATTCTGGCATTGTTATCACAAAAAATTTCTTCACCGGAAGTTCCGTTTACTAGTGCTGTTTGGCATCCAAAAATTCTGTTCTTAAAGTGAGTTTGCACAGGTCTAAATGGAATATTGCTTGGAATTGCAACGAATGAATTATAATAAATAGGAGTATCCCTTGTATCTGGAATCTGGTTTATATAGTGTTTTACCGAAATTGTTAAAAATTCTCCGTTATGTTTTTCTATGTTTGCGCCGGAGATTGAGAAGATGGAACCAGCATAAATTTCCGGACAATATGAGTTTCCAACCAATTTTTTTGTAAGGCTATTTGCTTCTTCAAACATGATTTTTGTTATATCATTTCCTGCATTTTTTTCGCTAAATAACGGCTCATATATTTCTTTCTCACCAAATTTTGTTTTGTCTCGAGTGTCAGAATATACTCCGGAAATAACTTCAGATTTTTCATCACAGTATGAATATGCTTCAACTTTTTTTGTTCCAATGGAATCTGAAAGTGACACATTATAGACAGAATCTGGTGTAATGGTTGCATTTGTGGAATATTTGCGAATTTTTAGTTCTGTCTTAATTCTTTTGCAGGCAGAACTGGTGTCTGATATCTGAAGGATATCCTTGTTATTTTCATGTTCAAAACAATAGAATATTCCTTCTTCTTCCATCAGGCGAGATATGAAATGAAAATCACTTTCCCCATACTGCACACAAAAAGTACGTTTTATCCTTGTCTGATTGCCTAAGCTCATATGCGTATTTATAATGTTGTTCTCTTTTAAAATGCTACGGATTATATCTGGAGCTGTTTGTTCCTGAAATGCCCGATATTTTTTCGTATACTGCATACGGGTCAGGGTGGAAGACATCCTGATATACAGAATATTGCCGTTGTTTACTTTGTCTGTACTCACCACATTTTCAAAAGTCGCTTGTTCGATTATACCGGAGAAATATCGAAAGTTTTGTTCATCTATTTCTATGGCGATAGTTGCTGTAGTATTCAAAAGTTTTTCGGTATCAATTTGATCCATTGTCTGGAGGTACACGTCTGCACAAAAGAGAGTGGACATCTTTTCATCTATCTCAGCTCTAATAACAACAGCATCAGAAATTAACGCATTATGCATGTGTACTGTATATCTATCTTCGCTCATTCAAGGCAACTTTAACGTCTGTATACCAGTATCTTATCTCCATATTGCATTAATTTTCACTATCTTAATTGATAAATTGTTAGTTTCTATATCTCAACAAAAATGTTGAGATTGAGGCAATTATGGATTACCCTAAATGGGATAAAGTTTTTCTATCTTCTGTGATTATTTATGGTGTTAAAGAGTTTTAGAGATGCGTCGCATAGTTTGATCATAAAAATATTGTTTACTGCGATAATACTGAGCTTTTGCCTTTGGGGGGTAGGTGATATTATAAGGAATTACTCGGCATCCAGGGCCGTTGCAAAAATAGACAAAACACGCATCACGGCGGATCAGTTTTTACGAGAATATTCTCAGGAAAAACAAAGAATTCGCAATTTAGGAGCTAAGCCATTGACAGATGCAGAGATGGAAAAACTGGATATAAAAGGTATGGTTTTAGATAAACTTGTCAATGCCACTGTGGTAGAACGTTCTTATGAGAGATTTGGGATAATAGTACCGAGACAAAGTTTGGTTGCTCTAGTTCATGCTATGCCTGATTTTCAACGTAACGGTGGATTTGACAGCAAGACATATGAAATAGCGCTTCGTCGTTCAGGGATGAGTGAGAGCGGTTTTTTAATGAGATTGCGCGACAGTATTGCTCATACTCAGTTGTTTCATCCGGTAATTGCAGGCTACAAAATTCCAACTATCATAAAGAACGTGATTGCAAAAAATTTTGAAGCTATGCACACAGTCATTGTAGCAACAATAGATTTGAATAAACAAAAGCTAAAATCAAAATTTTCCGACGATGAATTACGGCAATATTATGAAAATAATAAAGATAAATACAAAACTCCTGAGACAAGAGACGTATCAATTCTTATGATTGATTATAGTACGCTCTTGAGCAATATGGCTATTGATGAGCAGGAACTTGAAAAAAAGTATGAGGCAACCAAGGATTTATACATACAAATTGAGACGCGCGGATTTGAGCGATTTGAATTCGATGATGAAAAATCTGCAAATAAAGGCTGGGGGCTTATAAATAGAGGATCTACAACGAAAGAAGTTGCGACGCGACTTGCCTCAAAAGTAATCTCAATTGAGAAAGCGCACAAATATGATTTTCCAGAGAGTATTGGCAAAATTCTATTTAGCTTGAAGGAAGGAAAAACTTCCAACGTTCTTAAAATTGGGAACAAGTTTTATATATACAAGTTAGACAAAATCAATCGACCTAAACAGAAAACAAAAAAAGAAATAATGGCGGAAATTCGTGAGGAATTTCAAAATGAGCAATTGAATTCTCCGGAGTTTTACGCAAAAATCAAGAAAATCAGAAATCAGATTGATGATGGATTTGGTGCTGGTAAAAGTATCGAGGAGATTTCCAAAGAAACAGGAATGAAGATTGAAAATCTTAAAGGAATTAGTAAAGATAAATCACAACAAGTGGCGCAATTAATTCCGGATGATGATACACGAACCGAAATAGTAAATGCCATTTTTGAAACAGATGAAGGTCAATCCAGTTCAACAATAGATTCTAAGGAAACAGACATGAAGTCGTATGTTGTTGTTGTGAACAAAGTTATGAAAGCAACATTCCCAGAGTATAAATCCATAAAGGCAATTGTCACGCATGACTATACGATAAAAAAGGTGGAGAAAACATTACGAGAAGATTTGTCTGATATGGCATCCCAAGGAGCAAATGGCGCTTCTGCTTTGGTCTCTAAGTACGATACCAAGGAGTTTAAATTCAAGAAAAGAGATCTTTTGGCGAACACTAAGGGAGTAACAGCAGAAGTAAAGAAGATACTAAAACTAATACCAAATCGCGATGCCTTAATGAACATAATAATGAGATTACGCACAGGAGAAATCACTTTTTATAAATTGGATAGTGAAACCTACTTGGCAATAGGAATCAAAAATACCTCAAAATTGCAAGAACCAGAGCCCCAATTTTATGAGGTAATATCCCGATATGTAGATAAATCTGCTGAATCTGAGGTTATTGGTATTGCAGTAGATGCATTCAAAAAAATGTCAAATATCAGAATAGATAATAAGTTGATCGGAGAAATCACCAAAAATAGTGATGAACAAGGCGTTGATTGATTTACTACGAGTGTTTATAAGAATTAATTGACACCTCTTCTGAATTAAAAGCCGGCAGTAGGGAGTCTCAAATATAGACGTTATAACATAAGGAACGCGGTCTTTCACTGCTATACGAATTCGTCGGAGAATTCCAAAAAGATTTTAGATTTGGGGTATTATGTCTCATTTTCAGGAGTAGTGACATTAAAAAAATCAGAAGAATTATGCGAAATTGCAAGGTTTGTGCCAGATGATAGATTTTTAATTAGCCATACCTCGCACCCGTGCCTTATAGAGGAAAAACAAACGAACCAGCATCTGTTTCGCTCGTAGCGGAATGCCTCGCAAACTTGAGAGAAACAACTATTGATAAAATTGTTGATATAACAACTAAAAACTTTTATATACTTTTTCAGATTTTGTAAAATTCAATACTGAAAAATAAGGACAGTGAGCCAAAAATATATGCAATAGTAGTCCAGAGCAACTACAGTGCGACTTGTTAATACTTTGTGCAGGATACTCTTAAATTGTTTCTGTATCTCGTATCATGTCGCCACTATTGTCCGTAGATACAGTAGAATTTGCTTTCCAAATTTGGACACTAAATCGACAATTGTGTTGCAAAAATGCAACAGGGGGGGGTAAACAAGCAAAAAGTTTGTACAAAAAAGCTATGCATGTGGAATTAGCTCATGTCAGAATGAAATTAGATAGTTGTTTT
>CADBQC010000143.1 GCA_902796745.1 uncultured Pseudomonadota bacterium | reverse complement strand
GGATGTAGTGGAAATGGATGAATTATATACTTTTGTAAAAAAACTTTAAAAACACGGGTTTGGACAGCGGTAGATAGAAAAAAGATGCGCATTACCGCATTTGAAGTGGGTCCTGGAAAAGCTTCAGTTAAAAAAAATACTCTAAAAGTTGTCTGCACAGATGGAAATTTTTCGTACGAAAAGGAGTTGGGCATGAACGCTGATATCAAGCACATCGTCAGTAAATCTGAGAACGTCTGGTTCTGCACTACTACCTTGCCAGATTGCACAGAAAAACCAAGTGTTACAACAAATCTATACAAATGCTAGAGCTATCAATTGCCCTGTTTCTGCATAGCAGAATGCTTCTTTGTTAATATACTTGCCAATCCCAAATTATACAAGCTATTGACTCAATGCTACAAGTTGTAGTATAAGTGGATGATTGAGGTTTTTGGGTATTTTTAGAAATGGCGCATATTCCGGTTCTTATGAAAGAAACTCTGGATATTCTCAAACCTCAAGATGGAGATAGGATTCTAGATTGTACGTTTGGCGGTGGAGGACATACTAGAGCTATTTTGGATGCTTCGAATTGCTATGTTTGCGCTATAGATCGAGATCCAGATGCAGAAAAAAGAGCCCTGGCTGTGAAGCAATCTTATGGGAGCAGATTTGATTTTATACGTGCCAAGTTTTCGGATATAGCTGATTTGTTCACTGAGTGGCAGAAATTTGACTCTGTTCTATTCGATTTTGGTATTTCTTCATTTCAGGTCGATGAGGCAGAGCGAGGATTTTCTTTTCAAAAAGAAGCTAAGCTTGATATGAGAATGTCTAAGGATGGCATTTCGGCTTATGACGTCGTAAATACATTTTCTGAAAAAGAACTGGCAGATATAATCTGGACGTACGGCGAAGAACCGCGTGCCAGGCAAATTGCGTATGAGATTATAAAATCTCGTAAAGTTACCCCAATTGAGACAACAACTCAGCTGGCGGATATTGTGCGCGAAAAAGCAAAGTCACCGGCCATGATAAAAAAATATTCTAAAATTGATGCAGCAACGAAAACTTTTCAAGCAATTAGAATGTTTGTAAATGACGAATTGAGGGAGATTAAAGAGGCTCTGGAAAAACTGCCTAAGCTTTTAAACAATGGAGCAAAAATAGTAACAATTTCATTTCATGCGTTGGAAGATAGAGTAGTAAAAAACTGGGCAAAGACCGCAAAACATTATATAGTACCTATGAGCAAGTCTGTTATAAAACCGACGACAGAGGAAATATTTTTAAATCCCCGTTCAAGATCTGCTGTTTTGCGAGGTTTTTGGTATAATGAACTCGGGGATGAGAAGCGCAAGTAGAGGAGCAAGAACAGAATTGAATAAGAGCGTCGTGTTGTCATTGATATTTTTAGTTTTTGCGGGGTTTTGTGTCTCTCGAATGAAGTATGAAGTCGCGTTTTTGAAAAATAAATTAAAAGAAATAAATGCGCAACTCGATAGATGTCAGGATGATATAAAGATATACAATGCCGAATGGAGTTATCTAAATGAGCCTAAACGCTTGCAACGACTAGCCACGAAGTATTTACCAAATTTACGCCCGACAGAGAACCGCCAGATCATCAATTTTGAAACTCTCATTAGGAGTGATTTTGACAAAGAACTCAGCAAAAACATAACTTCACCTCTTGAACAAAACCCCAAGCATCAAAATGCAAACAGACATGCAAGCGAAGCCTTTGATTCATTTTTAGATAAAGCGATAAAAAAATATGAAAGGGCGACAGAAAGTGACTGAATCCCTTCTAAAAAAAGTTTTTAATTCACTTCTTGAGGGTTTTGCCTTATGGAGAAAAGCTGAGTCTCATATAGCTGTAATAAAAGCGCTGAGATCTCGTATTATGTTCTCAGGCGCGTGTTGCCTTATCATTTTTCTTGTGATTTCATATAGACTAGCTGATGTGATGATAATCAGCAGATATATGCAAATACCGAACCAAACATTCAATCAAGAGGAAATTATCCAAAAGGCAGATATAGTAGATAGAAATGGGGAACTACTTGCCACAAGTTTGACGACAGCTTCATGCTATGCAGATCCTTCTGTTGTCATAGATATCGAAGAAACTGCAAGTAGGCTATCAAAAATCCAGGGAATGCCAAATGCTGAAAAAATAAAGCAAAAGTTGAGGGACAAAAACAAACATTTTGTCTGGATTACCAGGCATGTAACGCCAGGTATGCAAGAAAAAGTAATGGATTTGGGGCTTCCTGGTATTAAGTTTCAAAAAGACTACAAAAGAATATATATATATGGCAATTTATTTTCCCATACAATTGGATACACCGACATAGATGGTACCGGAATGTGCGGTCTAGAAAGGCAATTTTCAGATGAGCTGAAGCAACACGGATTATCTGGCAAAAGACTGGTAACCACGCTGGATTTACGATTGCAATCGATAGTGCACGAAGAACTTTCTAATGCAATAAAGAAATATTCCGCACAGGGAGGAAATGGTATTTTGATGAAATCAAATGGGGAATTGCTGGCTGTTGTTTCGCTACCGGATTATAATCCCAATGATTTAAAACATGTAAAAATTGAAAATATGTTTAACAGAAATACGCTTGGTGTATTTGAACAAGGGTCAATCATGAAGATCTTAAACGTTGCTATAGCCCTAGATTCCGGATATGCCAATCCTGGTAGTATATTTGACGCGACAGAGCCAATCAGGATTGGCAGATTCAAAATAACTGATTTTAAGGGTAAACACCGTCCATTAACGCTAGCTGAGGCTTTTGTGTATTCATCAAATATAGCATCAGCGAAGATGGCACAAATGTTCGGAGCCAAGATACAACAAGAGTATATGAGAAAACTCGGGATGCTCGGTACTCCAGAAGTTGAACTACCTGAACGCGGTCATGCTATTGTTCCTGCATACTGGAGCGATATAACGTGTATGACGATATCTTATGGATACGGCTTAGCTTCCACACCGCTACAAACGCTTACAGCAGTGGCATCGATAGTGAATGACGGGATAAAGGTGTGCCCAACCCTCCTTCAGAGAAAATTTCAAAATAATTCTACGAATGAGCGAATTGTTTCACGTGAAACATCAGCATTAGTACGCGAGATGATGCGAGCGGTCGTATGCTATGGAACCGGCAAAAAGGCGGATATACCAGGAATAAGCATCATTGGGAAAACCGGAACAGCGTATAAACTTAAAGGTAGAGGCTATGGTTCTGATGGAAATCGACAAAGGATAACTACATTTATTGGAGGTTTCCCCAAAGATAAGCCACAATACATGCTCTTGGTATCACTCGATGATCCCAAGGCTACCCCAGAAACATGTGGATACGCGACGGCTGGTTGGAATATAGCTCCGACTGCTCACAAAATATTCGAAAGAATAATTCCCATCTTGAATGACGGAACAATACAAAAGGAATCGCCATTAAAAATCGTAAAATATCTAAAGCTCGACAAATGATATCTTGGAAAGACAGTGGAATAGTTCTATCTACTAGACCACATGGGGAAAAATACAAAATAGTCTGCGTACTGACGCAGAGTCATGGCAAGGTGTATGCCTTAGCTTATAAAAGTAAGACGCAAACATTTACAAATTTCGCAAAAATTGAAATAACCTATACATCACGAGAACCTGGTTCTTTGGGATTTTGGAAGTTATTATCTGAGACACCTACCTGGATAGCGTCAATACATTTAGGAAACCATCTAATGGTATGTCAAAGTATTTGCTTTATGCTGGATAAACTTTTGCCACAAAACGCCGATGAGAAACGAATTTTTCAGCTAACCGATTACATATCAACAAATCTGCAAAACTTTAGCGCTGAGGAGATCCTATTTCTTTATGTATACTTTGAACTATCATTGCTAACAAACATCGGATTTAGTGTTAACATAAGCAATATTCAAACAGTAGATAATTGCTCCGACATACCATCTCTGATTTCCTCGACTCACTTTCAACAAAACGCCTATCGGCTCTTACAAACATCCTCACAAATAATAGCGAAAAACTTAACAAGCATTGAAAACTTTTATCGTTCCTCAATTACAAAACAACTTTCTGCATTTCCCTGCCCAAGCTAAGATTTTATGTTACAATTGAAATGTCGTTTCGCGACTATGGTGATAAACGATTTGCGGAATAGGCTTTATGGACCAGGGGGCGGTACCCTGCGCCTCCACCATTTATGGGGGCGAAATAGGTTCGACATGGGGCAATAAAGGCTTATTTTTCACTCGGCATTGTACCGTCGTTATCGGGCTAATTTTAATAAATGCCAACAGAAATAGAAGGCAAAAAGTCGCAGCCAATCTTAACAGAAAGGCTGTTGCGAAGAAGCGTGCTTAATCTGCCCGTGATGGGATTTTAAGTAAATTTCTTGGCATGCTGTCCTTAATTGGGCAGTAGACTATAGCGGATTGGGGGATCCGGGCAACAGAATTCCCCCATTTTATTGTGGAGATTGGATTAGTGACGAAGAAGTTAGATTACGGTTTTTT
>CADBQC010000142.1 GCA_902796745.1 uncultured Pseudomonadota bacterium | reverse complement strand
AATTGCATATAGAAAGTCGCTCTGTTTTAGCGATGGGCTTTTTAGCGGTTTTCTATTTGATCAGGGAGCAAGCGCATTTGCGATTAGTGGAAAATATGAAAAGTCCAAATTATATGCCCTTAAATTGGACAGAAAAAAACTATTAACTGATCAATATCCAATATTCATTCCGCCAATGAATGCTCTTGCATCCGCAGCGGGCAGTGGAGAGCTGTTTCACATCAGAAGCAAAGTAATACAAGCTGCGAAATCTGGCGGTAATATTGACAAGCAGGCGTTATCAATACAAAGCGGCTGTGGAAACATTAAAGCAGGCTACCTCCCCTCCCAAACACCAGAGCTTTTTATGAACAAAAATCCACAAATACTAGAAGAACGAATAGAAAACTATGAATTCGTATATCATGCAACAAGTCAAGGCGAATTCGATCAAGATGGTGCTCAAAAAATTGACGATATGATAGCAAATATCAAAGGAGTTCCAGCAGATGGCAGATTTTTTATTTAAATTAAAATTTCACGTTTGCCTGTGTGATTTGGAGCGGAGAGGACACCTTTCTGCTCCATTTCTTCGACTATTCGTGCTGCGCGGTTATAGCCTATTTGAAGCTTCCTCTGCAGGTAACTTATTGAGCATTTTCTGTCATTCATAACAATTTCGATAGCCTTTTTATACATATCATCGCTACCGCTATCATCATTTCCTGAAACATCATCTTCGCTAAATTGCTCGCTAACGACATCGACATAATCCGGCTCGCCTTGCTCCTTTATGAAATTTACTATCCTTTCAACTTCGCTATCTTTAACAAAAGGTCCATGTACTCGCAAAATACGTCCAGCTCCTGACATATACAACATATCACCTTGTCCCAAGAGTTGCTCTGCACCTTGCTCGCCTAGAATAGTCCGGCTATCGATTTTCGATGTCACCTGGAAGCTAATGCGTGTTGGAAAGTTTGCCTTTATTGTGCCGGTTATGACATCAACTGACGGTCGTTGCGTCGCCATTATAAGGTGTATCCCGGCAGCACGCGCCATTTGTGCCAAGCGCTGTATTGCCGCTTCAACATCCTTTCCAGCTACCAACATTAAATCAGCCATTTCGTCAACGATTATGACGATATATGGCAAAGGGGTAAATTCCAATTGCTGATTTTCAAATATGGGACGACCGGTCTCCTGGTCAAAGCCGGTTTGTATTTTGCGCACCAACAAATCACTGTTTTCCTTCGACTCGATGATTTTTTTGTTAAAACCATCGATATTTCTCACTCCCAATTGCGACATTTGGCGATATCTATTTTCCATCTCCGCAACTGCCCATTTCAGTGCAAACACAGCCTTCTTCGGGTCAGTTACGACTGGCGTCAGTAAATGCGGAATTTCATCATAAACCGATAATTCCAGCATTTTTGGATCAATCATTATCAATTTGCAATCTTGTGGCGTGAACTTAAATAAAATCGACAAAATCATATCGTTTATTGAAACGGATTTTCCAGAACCTGTAGTTCCTGCAACCAGAAGGTGAGGCATTTTGGCAAGATCCGCCATCACAGGATTTCCACTTATATCTTTTCCTAAAACTATCGGAATACCAGATGTCATCCGTTTAAATTCATCTGATAGGAGTAATTCCTTCAGGTATACCGTATGGCGATTTTTGTTCGGAAGCTCAATACCTATCGCATTTTGCCCTGGTATTGTTGATATTCTTGCAGATATAGCACTCATCGAACGCGCTATATCATCACTTAAACTTATTACCCGAGAAGTCTTAATGCCAGGCGCTGGGCGAAATTCGAACATCGTCACGACTGGACCTTGACGAACATTCAGTATTTCTCCATTTACTCCAAACTCCTCCAAAACATTCAACAACTCCGCAGACATCAAACTTATTTTGCCTTCATCTTGCTTCCAATCCTTCTCAGAGTGCTTATCCAAAAGCTCAACATTTGGTAATGTGTATACTCCACTCTCGAAATTAAATTTCGGTATATCGTGTGATGTCTCGTTGGGATCTTCGTCAGATTTTGTATCATTATTTTTCTCGATATTGTCTGAAGTTTTTGCTCTTTTTAGTTTTGGAATATTCGGCATTACGAGAGCCAGTTTGCGAGTTAACTTCGGAATATTGTTAAATATTACATCAAATTCAACAAACAACGCACGCTTTGCGACTAAAAGCCAAATTACCGATAACGTTGCATACACCCACTGGCATGCTGTATTTTCTTGATGCAACATATCAATAAAAATCCATTTCGATAGAATATATCCAATAAATCCTCCTGCATAAAAGTCCATAGAAAATCTGTGTAATAATTTTTCTATTGTGGAATACGCTGATGTCACATTAAAAACAACAGCTCCCAATATGGCAAAAATCAAAAATGTTAAAACGCGATGCCGTATATATCTGATTTTCCCACTGAGATAATTTATACCCCAAACAAAACACAGCAGAGCTACGAAATGAGCAAGTAATCCGAAAGACTGAAGTGCTATTTCGGATAAATGTGCACCAAAAGTTCCCAATATATTTTCAGTAGGATATGGAGATACGGTCAAAAATGTATTGTCGTTTGGATTATGGTAAATCAGAGCCGTCGTAAAAATCACCGCAAACAGCATTAAAAAGACGCCCAATATGCCATTTCTTAAACGCTTGTTTTCAATAGCTTTTTCTCGTTCTACTCGACGCGTATTTCGATTTTTTCGCGTAGCCATTAAAAAACCTTTATCCTGTGCTTCTTAGAGAAGACAACGCACGCAAGCGATATCACAAATACACCTATCAGAATGATTGGAATAATGCTATGGAGAGCGTCAAAAAATGTCATATCTTTTATCATTATTCCCTTCACTAGCTTATTGCCGTAAACCATAGGATTGACCTTTGTAAACAATTGCATTAGTGGATTTTCAATGCTTTCCACTGGCGACATCAATCCGGATAGTGATGCTATGGGCATTTGCACAACAAATGTTCCTAACATCGCTTGTTGCTGGGTATTCACGAACGCAGCGATACAAACACCAATTCCGACGACAGAAATAACATACACAATCATTGCGATAGCCATCAAAAACAAGCTTCCACGTATCGGAACGCCATACATCCAACTGCCAAGAAACATAACGCACGCTCCCATAAACAGGCTGATAATTATGCTAGGTGTTGTTTTCCCGATGAGCATGCCCAAAGGTTTTATTGGAGAAACCAGAAGCTGATCAAATGTTCCTTGTTCTTTTTCGCGAGCAATAGCCAACGCAGTAAGCGTAATGGCTTGACTAATTATAATCATACAAACGAGATTAGTTATTGAAAACCAGTTCTGATTTTTATTTGGATTATACCAAGTTCGAATAGAAACCGTTGGTATATTCGTCATCGCACTACCTGAAATTTTTGATTGATACTTCGCTAAAATTTGCGAAAGATAGCTATAAACAATTGTGGCAGCATTAGTTCGGCGCCCATCGGTTACAACTAGTATGTCGGTTCTCCTCTTCAAATCGATGTTTTTCGAAAAATGTTCCGGGATTGTAATTCCTATAAAGGCCTTTTCGGTATTGATATGCTTTTGCAATTCCCTTTCAGATTGTACGTATATGGCTTCTTTAAAGATATTCGTGTTTACTACATCATCCAGCAGGTTAATGCTGTGTGTTCCGCGATCTTGATTAAAAATCACCACACTTGAGTTTTCGACATCTTTATTCGATGCCAGGACGAACACAACAAGAAATAAAAATATCGGAAAAAATATCGCAAAAGAACTTTTTGGATCCTTTAACAAATCCAGTAGCTCCTTGCGTACTAATGCACCAACTCCGTTAAATATCACAAATTCACGCAAAGTAACATTGCAACTCTGCCAGTATACTACAGAAGCAGTACCGCCAATTTAATTTTTCAAATAACGCTGAGTATGGGCGCGATGCGGTACGTCTTTAATTTTACCACATCGCGCCCCTAAGCCTGTCAAGGTACGCATACGCTCAGCGCCCTTAGGTCGCTGATCTTCTGGCGCTGACCTTGACAGGCGGGAATATTCATAAAAACTATGTTGTCTCTATTAATAGAATGGTTTGATGTTAGGTTTTTAGAAAGGATATATAAGTAATGTTAAATAAAAAGTATTTATTCGGTGGAGGGTATACTTAGTTAATATTATAGCTATATTTGCTTCTACTTCGAACAATGTTATAGCGAGAGAAAGCATATATGATTTTAGGAGTGAGTTAAATCAGATATATTGGGATAGAGCTTGTAGCTTCAGAGAGTCTGTCATTCCACACCTCGATAACCATAATGAGCATTTCTGGATTCTTGATAACTATTATAAGGACTCCAGAACCAGAGTAATCGGGAATGCCATAGGCGATTGTGTTGCTGATAAGAATGAGTTTGAGCGTAAAGTAGCTGATGATATCATAACATTTGAGAACACATGTCCAGAATTGTATGAACGAAAAAACTGGAATGCAGTTATTTTGTATAACTATGTTCACGAAACTATTAATGGAAACAATCTTCCTGAAGAACCGGATAAGTATTGCGAATATGCATCGGATGTAAAGGGAGTATTAAAAAATAAGCTTGTAAAGATAGTGAAGTATTATAAGAAAAGACGGACATTATCACTCAAGAAAATCCTAGAACAAGCTGTTGCGGACATACAGAAGTATGTGAATGCTCTTAAGTTGAATAAATCTTTGCATTCTTTTAGAGAGAGCAAATTGCGGTATAATGAAGATCGATCTATGATTAACCTAATTCCTATGGCGAATAAATCTGGGAGTGACAAGGATCGGCAATTGATTAAATTTCACGCACCTTACTATTTTGCGACTAAACAAAATCCAATGACAGTTAATTGTTACAGAATAAAATTGGCTTGTTACAAACATAACCTATATGTTACCGGATTCAGTACATGGCTTGAGCGTTATAAATTGACTAAAATACAAGATGAACAATGTTACTTATCAGGTAACTGGGAGAGAATAAGTGAATTTAAGCAATACAATACAGTAAATGACGACATAAAACAGTATGGTAGCTTGGTACTGGATCGGCTGACAAAAACGTTCGATTTCGTCAAATTACCTACTAAAGAACAGTGGCAAAATTTGATGTATGCATACCAGTAAGGCGGGATATGAACAATGAGATAAGAAAGTAGGGCACTCTGCCTCTCCGGAGGCACTGGGTGCCACTTAATTTAAAATTTAGTTTTTTCATGTCACTACTTAGAAAGCTTTCGCCCCATTAACGTCGGTCTATATATGAGATTGTTTTCTTACACACCCACATTTTCCTGCTGTTTGTGTCCAGATAAAACCTCAGGTCCAGCAGCCTTCATTCAATGAATGGTGATCCGATATCTATTTATGCAAAATTGATATGCTCTTCGCTTGGGATTGCACATCATGTCAATAAGAGAATCCAGTTGGATGGACAAGAGATGGAAAAGTGTAAGTATTGTGGGCATGTTGTGGGTAAAGTCAGGCATTGTAAGGAAAAAACAACGGTATAAGTGCCCGGAAAGTCTTTGTACGATGTGTGAACAAGATTCGAGAATAAGATATACAGACAAAGAAAGAGAGGCCGCGATTATCCTGTACCTT
>CADBQC010000141.1 GCA_902796745.1 uncultured Pseudomonadota bacterium | reverse complement strand
TTTATGTAATCTCAAATCCAAAATCGCATTTGCTTGCTCATCGGTTAGCTTATATGTTTTTGCATTTTCAGAATATCCATCAACTAATTCCAAAAGCGACTTAATATTTTCTGCATTAAACTCCTCTCGCATTAAGTTTTCTTTAGCTTCTGGGCGATCTATAGCTGATCTGATGATCTGGATAACCCTATCAATATTTGAAATCGCTAATCCAAATCCGAGCAATATATGTGCCTTCTCTCTGCATTTTTTTAAATTAAATTTGCTACGTCTTATTACCACTTCTTGTCTAAACTCGATGAAATTATCGATAACTTCACGAAGCGATAGCTTTACTGGTCGATTTTTAACAAGGGCAACCATGTTGTAACTCAGATTTGTCTGGAGCTGAGTAAATTTATATAGCTGATTTAGAATTACTTCTCCGACAACGTCTTTTCGTAATTCAATAACAATCCTGACACCGTCTTTGTTGGATTCGTCACGAATATCGCTTATTCCCTCAACAATTTTATCTTTAACTAATTCAGCAATTCTTTCAACTAATTTTGCTTTATTAACTTGGTACGGTATTTCATGAACGATAATGCTTTCTTTCTCACCACGTTCCTTAACAATACTAGTTTTTGCGCGCACAATGACAGTCCCGCGTCCTGTATTAAATGCGTTCCGTATTCCTCCATTGCCCATTATGATTCCACCAGTTGGAAAATCAGGCCCAGGGATGTACTCTCTAATTAAATCATCAGTTGTTAGCTCTGGATTATCTAAGACAGCACAACAAGCATCTATAACTTCCCCAAGATTGTGGGTTGGTATGTATGTCGCCATACCAACCGCAATACCATTTGATCCATTCACCAATAAATTCGGAAATTTTGCTGGTAAAACAATCGGCTCCATTATTGTTCCGTCATAGTTAGGCGCAAAATTTACGGTATCTTCATCGATATTAGCAACTAATTCATGAGCAACAGGCGCCATCCTTGCTTCAGTATAACGAGGTGCCGCAGCAGAATCACCATCCATAGAACCAAAGTTTCCCTGTCCGTCGACAAGTGGCACTCTGAGGCTGAAATCTTGAGCCAAGCGCACCATCGTGTCGTAAATCGCAGCATCACCATGTGGGTGATATTTTCCCATCACCTCACCAACAACCCTTGCTGACTTTCGATACGGCTTGTTATAGTGATTACTTGTTTCGTTCATTGCGTGAATTATGCGCCGATGCACTGGTTTCAGTCCATCCCGAACATCTGGAATTGCACGCGAAACTATCACACTCATCGCGTAATCAAGATACGAATTTTGAACTTCCTCTTCTATAGCTACCGACACTATATCATTATTTCCATTCATTGTTTTGCATTAATAATCCACGCCTGATACGTTATTATATCACAATTCTCAACCGTTTCAGTTATGGGTAAAAGCACTTCTAACCGATTATTGACATGTATTCATTGAATAAACAATAATGGTAACGAGATAGATACCATATCGAATGCTTTTGAATAACAACTTGTTCTTCTATGAAGGTGACTTAATCTTATTTAACACAGGTTTCTGAGTTTCTTGTAGAGAAGTGCTGTTCTCTGTAACTCAAGTAGAGGCACAGATGTTTCGACAATTCATGCTGATTGAATGCATACGGGAGGTTGATTGCAAACTAGCAGGAACCGCAATCACGATGAATTTGCTTTTGGACAATACACAAAAAGTCTTTTAAATGTTACAAACATTTACTGGATTACCTGGTTAGATTTATAGCAGAGGCAAAAATATAGTAATCTTGGTAAAAGTGTGCCCATAGTTACTGCGCAATGATAGTTAAGTGACTTCCATTTACCTATTCGTCAATCTCTACAAACGTAAGAATGATATGAGTAAAGATAAAACGATCAAAGCTATTGAGAACAGAAGAAGCGTCACATCAGCTATTCCTGAATAGGTTGTTGCAAGATTTATGAAAGTCAGGTAAGGATTTGACGATATCAGGATAGCTGTTGCTAAGGTTATAAGACCGAGCCAAGCGTATTTTGGCAGTTTCCATTTTGGGCGATTTGTGTTTTGCGACATGGTCAAAAATAAGGAAAGAATGGATACGTATACAATGCCGATAATGATGGTAAGGATGGAGTTACTTCCTGAGGATAAAGCGCATAAAAGCATTACTGCGCATAACATCCCTAAAATGGATGACCGCATATCATTGGCTAGATTTGCATATGTAGCCAAAATAATCAAAAATATGCAAACTATTGCTGTTGGGTTAATCGATAATTCCAGCATTTTTCAAATGAACTTTCTTTTCTACCCATTTTTCTTTTACTTTGACAAAAAGCTTCAGTTCAATCTTTTTATTAAGCAGGTTTCGCATATCTTTAATTGCTTCATATTTCAGTTTTCTTATCATGCCTCCAGACTTTCCCAACACAATACCTTTCTGCGAAGGCTTTATAACAACTATTGATTGAATTATCTTGGCCTTTTTATCAGTTTCATGTACAAGTTCTGTTTCAACATATACGCTGTATGGCAATTCTTTATCAAGGTGAGAAAACAACTTCTCGCGGGTAATTTCGGCTAGTCTCTGAGACATTGGTAAATCAGTCATTGTATTCGGTTCAAAAAACCAAGGGCTTGGTCGTGCTGAATTTGTTAGGAATTGGACAATATCCTGCACGCCATCTAGTTTTGAGGCAGAAATCATAAACGTTTTGGCTACAAAATCATATTCAGAAATTCTCTTGGCTATCTTCAAGATATTCTCTTTTTTAGCAATGTCTACTTTATTTATCACGACAGATATAGTCGTTTCTTTTGGAACTTTCGATAAAAATTTAAGACTTGGCTCTATACTTTTCGAGGTTGCATCAATGACTAGCAAAATTATGTCAGCATCTTGGTAGGAATTCTTAAAATTATGCTCAATAGCCTTTTCCAGAGAAGTGTTAGGTTTGCAAAATCCCGGAGTATCTACGAAAACTAGTTGCGTATTGCCAACCTCCGTAATACATCGCACTTGACGTCTTGTCGTCTGTACCTTGGGGGAAACTATAGAAACTTTTTTCCCAACTATGGAATTTACTAAAGTAGATTTTCCCGCATTTGGTTCTCCAACAATCGCGACAAAGGCGCATTTTGTTTCACTTTGCATTGAGAGGGGCTTCTCTATAATCTTTTTCCATTTTTTCGTGTCGCTCTTGTGCAGCAATGCAGAGTGTTGCTATTGGTCGCGCTTCGAGACGCTTTATCCCGATTGGTTCTCCTGTTTCCTCGCAATATCCATACGTCCCGTCGTCTATTCTTGCAATTGCCTGATCTATCTTGTGAATGAGCTTTCTTGCCCTGTCTTTTGTCCTTAATTCTAGTGTCTGATGGGCGATGTTGCTGGCTGAATCAAGTGGATCGGCTTCCACATTTTGTGCTCCCGAAATCGATTCGGTATCGCTACTTTCTTTTAGCAATTCAGCTTTCCAATTTAGTAACTTCCCTCGAAAGTATTCTAATTGCTCATCGGTTAAATAGTGGTCAAACCCCTTCTTTGCCATAACCAACATCAAACATACATTCCCAATATCCTACATTCTATCAAAAAACAACGAACACTAAGCAAAATTTATTTAGTATTTTATCTATCAGATTTTTTCTTCGCTGCCACGTGCAAACTTAGTAAGTTGCACCTTGCAGATGTTTCACGTGAAACACTTTATAACCATGGACAGAAATCATTAGTCAAAATTCGGCATTCCTAACCAATTATAGAATAAAGTAATTTTTCATTAAACAGCAACAATAAAGAGGCGGATACCACATCGATTGCCTTGGAATAACAACTTGTTCTTCTGTGAAATCGCGCTAATAGCCTTCCTATTATTGAATTTTTACTTTCAACCAGACAAGTTTCCGATTTGCTTATTACATGTTTATTAGATATTTTTATCTTTTTATATACAAAATTTCCATCAATATATAATATATTTATCTTAAATTTT
>CADBQC010000140.1 GCA_902796745.1 uncultured Pseudomonadota bacterium | reverse complement strand
TTACCACATCGCGCCCCTAAGCCTGTCAAGGTACGCATACGCTCAGCTCCCTTCGGTCATTGACCTTAGGTCGCTGGCCTTGACAGGCGCGGAGATGTTTTATGTGAATTAGCACTAATTTGGGTGAAGACGCAATATAAATTTCTTTATGTGATTAAAAATATATAAAATATAAAACTTATCTAAAATACTGTGTAAAAAAATATTGAAGTATTAAAAGCCTTCCATTATAACAAAAATGTCCAAATGGTTGGATGTTTTTTAATTAAGTAAGAGGTAAAAATGAAAAAATTAGTTTTATTAACATCTGCGATAGCTTGCGTAAGCCAGGGTATTGCTCAGGAAAAGCTCCTGGTCAATGCAGGGGATTTGCTGAACGACAGATACAAAAATAACATTAAAATGACAATGCGCACAGCGCAATATTTGGCGACACCGAGCAACTGGAAATTCGCAACTTTATCGACCAAGGAACAAAAAGTTGCTCAAGTGTGTCTCCGTTATCGTGCTACAAAGGAGTTTAGTAAATACGTAAAAATGTAGTGGGATACAACTCAGGCAGACAAGATTATATTGAAGAAGGTTTCTTCTGATATTTGGTATATTCACCCTTCAAAGCAGACAGAGGTAGATCTGATAATCCCTGGAATGATTGACGGCAAACAGGTTGAGATTGGTCGTGAATGTTTTCGCGATTTGGCTATATACAATCTGTTTTTGAATATCAAATTTCAAGAAGAAAATGGGACTAAAGTCAAATTTAATCAGGATTGTGCACATATGTTTGCAAATACTACTGGCATACTATCTTCGATAAACAGCCTGGACTTTAGTGGTGCCGATACATCAAATGTCACTAATATGCGTGATATGTTTAGTGATTGCAACGGTTTAAAATCCCTAGATCTACGTAGCTTTAATACATCAAATGTAACTTATATGAGTTGGATGTTTAGTGATTGCCACAATTTAACATCCCTGGATGTAAGCAAGTTTGATACAAAAAATGTGACTAATATTAGTGGTATGCAATTAGTAATTGCCACGGTTTAACATATATAAACGCAGATAAAAAGAACTTTAACACAAAGAATCTATCTTCTTGGAGACGGGAAGCTATGTTCAGCAGTTGCATCAATTTGTTAAATCAACAATATCTTGAAAAGCAGTTGGGTATAAACGGCTAAGAAGTTATCGTTAGCCCAGAAGCACATATCACTAAGTGCAGTGATATGCGTCGATTTTATCGTCAATCCAGCGCAAGAGCTTTACAATGACGTACTGAGGAGATGACGGTTGGAACACATAAAGAACTTATAAAACTTCTGAAAAAATAAAATCCATAGTGCCAGAAGTCCACTAGAATTTCTTGTGTTTCTCATCTACAGCATATCAACTATTGCCACTTTACGTAAAACATTTTCAATCCTAAATAGCTTGTCAAGGTCATAGAGCGTAGCGTACCTTGACAGGCAAAGGATAATCAGATAAAAATGGACTATCGTAGCTAAGCAGAGATTGCCTCATGTTTTGCCAGAATATGGAAGAACTTTATGAAAAGTATGATACGTTTTTAATCGATATGCATGGAGTTTTGTGGGATGGCGGAGATTTTTTCGATGGCTCGCTCTCATTGCTCAAAAAAATGCAGACGTCCGGTAAAAAGGTGATTATTTTATCTAACACAACACTGACTGTGATGCAATGTTGTGAAAGGTATCTGGCAAAAGGTATGATTGCAGGTACGCATTTTGATAAATTTATCAGTTCCGGAGAAGTTTTGAAAAATACCATAACAAAATGCTTCACCGATGCAAAAACTTATTTTTCAGCATTTTCATACTTTGACGGTATTTTTGAAGATAGTGGTCTTAGCATTGCACGCTCCATAGAGCGATCTGACTTTGTTTTTGTCGGGAATATAAATCATAACCCCCCATACTTCGCTGATCGCTTAGAAGACAAGCACGGCAAATCGATTGCAATAGAGGATTTGACTGCTATCGATTATCGCGATATTGCCCATTTTGAAGAAATAACTTCGTTTATTGATTTATGTCTACAATACAACAAAACCTTAGTGATTGCGAATTCTGACTTATTTGCTATCGAAGCCTGGAAATCCAGCACCCGACCAATACTGTGCCAAGGATACATCGGCGCATTGTACGAAAACGCAGGAGGCAAGGTTGTGTACTTTGGTAAGCCATATCCGATCATCTTTGACTACGCTAAGCAATTTATTTTTCCCGGCGCCAAAGTTGCTATGATTGGTGACACGCCATGGACAGATATTCTCGGCGGTAATGTGGCTGGTATAGATACCATCTTGACATTGTCAGGCGTCGCACGGAGGTTTATAAAAGATACTTCGGAAGCTGAAATTAGCAATTTTATAAAACATATTGCTCCTCAAATGACACATATGAATATGAAATCATTCTCACAGAACCCGACACATATAGTACGAACATTCGCATAATAAGCTAGATATGTGATAGAATAGTTAGTATGAGGATTTGTTGTTTTACATGAAAGGTGGTAAAGTAAAAATGAAGTATAAATTAAATAAAAACACCGCTTTTGGGGGGGGGCTATGCTTAAAGTATAGTTTAGCTATACCTTTTATTACAGCATGTTCTTATGCGGACATGCCAAAAGAGGTGTTGACAGAGATACATAATAAATTGTGTTATGTAGACTGGGCTATTACAGCACATAAAAAGCTTCAACAAGCAGAGGATGACGATTTTTTCAAAGAACCGAAACGCAAGGTATCAAAATACAGAGAATCCATTGTCAATGTTATTGGACATGCAATTGCAGATTGTGTAACAAGGCAAAAAGAGTTTGCTAATACGAAAGATGATGGACAATCGACCTTAATAACATTTGAGGCTAACCCGTTGCTGTATTCAAAAGCAAATTGGAATGCTGTTATTTTATACAACTTGGTAGAGAATGTATTACATAGTGACTCCGTTGATGCAAAATACGATGAATTTAATATACAGCTAGTGTTTGAAGATATATACGATAAGTTATTAGATCATTATAAAGGCTATGGCATAAAAAATTTAGAAGGCAAACTAAAGGACGCAATAAACGATATAGCAGAGTACGAAAAACGATTAGACCTAGCGAGAAGCATAAGAGAATTCTATTCAGAAAAAGATCCTAGCAAAATAATGACGGTAGCAAATCACAGATACGTCACATCTGTACTGGAAAAGCAGTACAACGAAGCCGTGCAAAATGGGACTACAGTTAAGCTTCATTTAAACCGGACTGTATCCTTGAATCCAGATCACAGCACAACAACATGTGCAGTACAGTTTAACGTCACATTGCAGTATGCGCCGAACGCTGTAGTTGGCGAACAATGGAGTTTAAATGATAATAATTCTTTTGTTTTTCAAGAATTTGAACGTACTAAACAAGGGGGCTACAAGACTGTATGCCAGTTTTTTAATCCAAACTATTTTAACTGGCTTCTTCAGTTTATAGAATGCGACCTTGAGCTAGATGCATCCAAGGAGCGTGATTGGCATTATTGGGGACGTCGCGGTTGCTACTTTGAATATAAAGGAAAGGAGATAAATATTCCTTCCATCAACAAGAACAATTCACTATACGCGCAGCTAAAATACGACCCCAATGACAAAAATATGATCGAGCGATATTACACAAGCTATAAAACAATAGATCCAAAAAAGAGACCATTACCTGTAGCTGAATAATTTTGCTTGAGCCATGAAACCTTTTCTGAAAACAAGTCCTGCATTCGTTTTTCGGATGCGGGATTTTTTATGGTGCCACAGGAGGGAATCGAACCCTCGACCTCTCCCTTACCAAGGGAGTGCTCTACCTCTAAGCTACTGTG
>CADBQC010000139.1 GCA_902796745.1 uncultured Pseudomonadota bacterium | reverse complement strand
GAGATCGCAGAGTACATAATAGACAACAACTCCACCGTCCGCGCCGCGGCAAAGGTGTTTAATGTATCCAAAAGCACTGTACACACGGAAGTTGTAGTCGGTGTCGGTTTTTTGTAAATATCTGGTTTGGGTGAGGTTTATTTATCCTATGTTTTGAAACAGTTATCCTGGAGCAAGATTAGCTCAGGGAATTTATGAGTCCGATTCTGCCACCGTACTAAAGGTACTGTATTTATCATGTCTCTAAGCACAAATACAGAACACAAGAGGAACCATCCCCTTGTGTTCTGTGCTTCTTGTAGGCAAATAAATATTACATGATTCATTCTTCGTAAAAACCGTCACCTGTTATTACCAAGTGTGTTTCGGTTGCATTTCCGGGTTTGAAAAATCTCCAGCATTCCTCATTTTCTGATGCATCCACAAAAACATCAACGCAAAAATCATTTGACATTTTTATGTTTAAGTCACCAAACTTATTTATAGTGATTTCTTGTACATAAAATTCCAGTTCGTTTTCTGTGAAATGCATTCGGGCAAATTCATCAAATCTATTAGCTCCGCTAATATCCCATTCAAAGGTATCCTCATCAAAATCACTTCTTAGATCCGAGCTTGGTTGGAAGATGTCACCTTTAGATAATAATATCTTGTCACCACAGGTCACTCTGAAGCCACAATCGATATGTAATGCATATTTGGTGGTTAAAATCTCTTTTATTTTGTATTCCCCGTTTTCGGTCTTGTACGCCGTTTTGCTTTTTATAAATTCCCCAAAGCCCAAATTGATCATCGTACCTGCTCTTGACACTTGATTAAGCTTTTGCTGAGTTAGAGCCGACATTTTGTTTAAAACTATTCTTTGTTCAGCTTTGTTCATAGTACATACCCTCCGTATCATTTTCTAAACCATTCTTTTGCAAAATCCAAAATATCTTGATATCCCCAATTCTGTCCGTGAATTAGATCGTGTAATTCTCTTTGCTCCTTAGGAGTTAAATTTAGTTTTCTGCTAATATCTTTGGTTTGACGATTTTGTGCCTTATTGTTTCGAGGTGTTCCGCGCTTTTGTTTGCTCGGGAACTTCCTTTGACCGCTGCCTCTGCCCATTATTCGACACCTCTTTTTCTTATGGTGTCGTGATAATTTGGGATATTGATAAAGTTGATGCCTTTTTTAATGCTATTTTCAAAAATATCATTTGGCATATTACTATATACAATAACCGTTTCCGGCGCTATGGTTTCCAACATTTTAAGGAGTCCCTTTTTAAAATAATAGCGATCTGCTTTATTGCGGATACACCCATTTGTACTTATTGAAACAGTACTCCCTCTTTGAATGCCATCGAAACAGAATTCGTAAGTATTTTCATGTCCCCACACAACATTAGGTATGACATTGATGCCGTTGTTTTGCATCCAGAAGGATAGTGCCCGGTTGCGATATGTATTCCAAATCTGCATTGACAATGGCATTTGAGTGTATACGCTGAAATCTGTACCAATAACACCAATAAATGATTTAAGACTATTCAGATACTTATTGGGGCAGTTCCAAAGTCTCTCAAATCAATAATCATCGATATAAAAATGTACCCATTGTTGCTTGTCTAATGTTTTGCCGACCTTATCAAAAGGTATCGCTTTTGTTGCTACACATGTTGATTTTTTCAATAAAGGGAAATCATATTTTCCTACAAGTTCCGCATTTTCTATTAATTCGCTTTTAAACAAATCATTCTTTAATTTAGCATTGCTCAATATTTTTTCCTCCGAAAACAAAATATTCAATAAAAATCACAAAAAGTTCCCTCTTATCTCTTGATTTTTGTTTACGGATATGCTAAAATATAACTACGCTAATAGGTTATGCTTTCAGCATATCCGAGATTAAACACAGTAGTCTGCTGCGCCAACAGCATTCTATTGTGTTTTTTTTATACAAGCATGCTACACCGCCTCCTCAAATAGTTTAAGCATTGTTGTTTCATAATCAGTAAAGTCGGGTTCGCCGTACTGAAGCCACTTTCTGTAATATGAATATGCGTAGCAGGCAGCTTCATAGCTAATCTCAAATATTTGTGCGATACTGATAGCATTATTTAGCTTAAACTTATGAATAAGAACCGGCGGAGCCAACGCATACTTTTACTTTGCAAAAAATTTCACTTCTTTCTCCGCAAGCTCGCTATCTTCACTATGGTCCAATACTATATGCCCTATTTCATGCATAATGGTATTATTGATTCGACCATACTCCATTTTGTCATTATAGAAAATATACCATTCACCTATAGATTTTTCAACACAAAATCCATCTGCGCTCTTTTTTAGCAGCAAATGCATTTGGGATCTCGCTACAGAAGAATACGGCATAATTCTTATTCCCATTTTAATTGCTAATTCAAAGCCGTTAACAGGCACGCACGAAACACCATATCGTACAAACATGTTGACAACTGTCCTCTTGATTTGTTCATATCTTTCATGAGATAAAGATATCCCCATTTTATTCCTCCCCGAACAATGCGTTAATAAGGTCTCTTTTTTCTTTTTCCGTCATAGCAGACGCATTTCTT
>CADBQC010000138.1 GCA_902796745.1 uncultured Pseudomonadota bacterium | reverse complement strand
TATGTGTCGTAAACCATCTTATATACTGTTTTAACCCCTAAGGCATTTCCCAATGCCGCGGCAAATCGTATATCTTCTCCAATGTATCCATCCTGTGTCGGCATCTGACAAAATGCGACAAAACTTTTCTTTAGTGCACAAACTACTAATTCTCCGCGTTTCAAAATATCAGCTAAATTTCCGCATATAGCATTACTTTTCATAGGTAAATTTTTATGAACAAATTCTATATTTTTATACTGAAGCAGTGGATTTTGCGAATTGTTTGAGGAGCTATTTTGCTTAGATACTCTATTTCTCAGGGGTTGCCAAAAAGGAGAGACACCATTACAGACATCGTTAGCACATATACCAATCGTTCGTATACCTATGGCATACACACCGACCGTAACAGCCACTATTGATACAGCTATCACGAAAACTTTCGCTAGCCGTGCATCCATAATAATGCCATCTCCTAGTCGTAATCCTTCCCAATAGATAGTCTATAATGCGTGTGTTAATTTTTCGTTAATTAGCTTTCCTGACTTAGAAATCGATGCAATACTACGACTAGCCGAGCATTTTTAAAATGCGCTATTTTTATCTCCCATTTGATAAAACCTTCACTCCCGGCAATTCGTATCCAGCAATGTATTCTAAAAATGCACCACCGGCTGTTGAAACGAATGTCATATCGGGTTTATATTTGCCAAGCGATGCTATGGTCTCTCCACCGCCGGTAATTGAGATCAGTCCGGCATTTTTGGTGCGCTCAGCAACGTGTTTTGACACAATCTCGCTAGAATATTGAAAGTTAGCACATTCGAATAATCCTAGCGTGCCATTCCAAAGCAAGGTCTGCGATTTGTCAATTATCTCAACAATACGTGCTGTTGATTTTTCACCGATATCAAAGCATCCGCAGTCGTCAGGAATGTTTTCCAAATCACATTGCACTCCGTTTGTTTCAAGATCTGGCGATACCAAAAAGTCAGTAGGCAAGATAATCTCGGCTTTTGCCTTAGACACAATCTCACGCGCTGTCTCAAATTGCTCAGGTTCAATCAGTGACTTTTTCATATCGTGACCTTGCGACGCCAAAAACGTATTTGCCATAGCTCCCGCGACAACTAGGTAATCTGCATCTAAAGATAGTTTTTTCAATACATCAATTTTTGTTGAAACCTTGGCGCCACCAATAATTGCTGTATATGGACGTTTAATATCCTCCGTAGCCTTAGTTATCCCGCTAATTTCTCGCATCATAGACAAGCCTGCAAACGACGGTAGATGTTTTGTTATAGCACAAACAGAAGAGTGCGCACGGTGAGATACTGAAAATGCGTCGTTTATATAGACATCTCCAAATTTCGCCAGGCGCTGTGCTAATGTATCATCGTTTTTCGTTTCCCCTTCGTAAAATCGTAGGTTCTCTAGCAAGGTTATAGGAGTAGTAATATCACTAGGTTCGATGTCAAATATCGAATGCTTCTCGAAAGCCACATCTCGTCCGAGCACTTTTGATACGCTCGGCACGATCTGCTCTAATGAAAATTTTGGATTACTGACATCCTCCGGTTTTGGGCGCTTGTAGTGAGATATCAGAATGACCCGAAGCCCCATGCTTGCAACGGAAAGTATAGTGTCTTTGACAGCATATACTCGAGATAAATCTTCAATATCTGATGGCAAGTTCAAGTCACAACGTATGATGCAACGCTTGCATCCGTGCTTGCTAGCAAATTGTTTAAAATTTTCAAAATTTCTTATATTCATAATGTCCTCGTATTTTCTTTTAGCCAATTTAAAGTTACATCATCTTCGCTCAAACAATTGGCAAATTTGTCGAAGATTTTTTGGTGATACTCGTTTAGCCAGTTTCGCTCCACATTGCTGAGCATTTCGACATCAATCAGCTTACAACTAAACGGTATAAAATTCAGTGTTTCAAACTCTATGAAGCCGTGTTTTTCTGCGGTTTGTGTTAAAAGCATGTTTTCCAGTCGAATACCGAAATCTTCTCTATAAATTCCGGGTTCTACGGTTATTACCATATTTTTTGTTATTTCTTCATTCGAACTTGGGGCTATTCTAGGATGCTCATGCACATTCGCAAAGCTTCCAACGCCATGTCCCGTTCCGAAGTGATAATCATATCCCTCTTTCCAAACAAAAAGCCGAGCTATTGCATCGAGAGAACAAGCCATTGATTTATCCGGAAACCTCGCTGATGAAAACAATACAATTGATTTTAGGATAGATGTGTATACTTTTTTTATCCCTGAATCCGGAATGCCACGGTATATAGTTCGTGTCATATCTGTTGTTGCTGTTTTAAAATGAGCCCCAGCATCAAACAAAAATAAACCATCCTTATCGATTTTGGTATTGCCCTGCGTGATTGGATTGTAGTGCACGATCGATGTATTTTTCCCAAAAGCAGAAATCGAATTGAAACTTAAAGAGACAAAATCGTCATATTTTTTTAGTTCATTTTCGAAAAAATCTGCAACTTCAATCTCACTCGTTGATGTGGCATTTTCAGCGAATGCTAGGGTTTTCATAAATGCCAACGATGCTTTTTCACAAGCAATCTTCATATTTTGAATTTCGCTATCGTCTTTTATAGCTTCAAACGTGCCGTAATTAGTTGTTGAAGCCTTAACAGCAAATCCGTTTCGTTGCAATATTTCTGGAAAATATAAACTCGTCCGCGAATAATCTAGAACAAATTCAGATTTCGGTAGTTGCCTAATAATATCTTCAAATTCAGAAATACTGTAGAATTCGAATTCATTGCATGTGCCTTTTAGCATTAGGTCACTAAATACAATAGGTTTTCCTAGATATGGAACTATTGCGACACAATTCGGCAAGACGCACTTTTCGGCATTCGGCTCGCATCTAACACCAAACGCCCATCCAATCACGGCACTATCAGTTAAAAGAGCAATTTCGCCTTTCGATAATGTATTTTGTATGCGCGATATCTTTTCTTGTCTGTTAGTATCTATTAAGTACATGGTTTTCAAAGATTCTTTTGGTCGCGATATCAAGAATTTGCTCAAAATCTTTACTTTGAATCCGAATTTTTCTGAAGCATCCAAAAGAGACAAATATGACTTATATGTTATCGAAAATGCACCGACAGCCAGCGTTTGCCCCGGTTTTACTAGCTCTTTCGCCAATGCATTAGTATCGAATTCTGGGTACATATTGATTTCCCAAATTGCATTATCCGTCTGCTCGCTCGCTTGTTTTATATATCTTCCATCGACAGATAAAATCGCTCTATCTTTAGAAACTATTGCTCGTCCATTTGACCCAGTAAATCCTGAAATTGTCGCAATGCCAGAATATTCTGTATCAAAATTTCCGAAGAAATTATTCATCGCAACCAACACAGCATCAGCGCCAACGGTATCTAATTCATCTCTGAGCTTTTTTAAATTTTCGTTATAATCCATTAAATTCTCCGTATGTATTGTTTCGATATTTTATCAATTGCGATAAGCTCAGTTAAGATTTGCTCCAGATCCCGAAGATATACCATATTCGCACCATCACATGGAGCTATTTCTGGATTATCGTGCACTTCCATAAAAATTCCAGCAATTCCAACGGCAATAGCTGCACGGGCCAAAAACGGAGCAAACTCACGCTCCCCGCTGGAGCACTCGCCATTCGCTGACGGCAACTGAACCGAATGTGTCGCATCAAATATCACTGGATATCCGGTCTTCGCCATTATCGGCAATCCACGCATATCAACAACTAAGTTATTGTATCCAAAACATGCTCCCCGCTCACACAACATGATGTTTTTGGCACCAAAATGCTCGAGCTTGGCAACAACATTTTTCATATCGTTTGGTGAAACAAACTGCCCCTTCTTGACATTTATCGCATTTCCGGTTTCCGCAACCGCCCTGAGCAAATCAGTTTGGCGACACAAAAAAGCAGGTATTTGAAGAACATCGGCAACTGTGGCTACCTTTGGACACTGTTCAGGTAAATGTACATCTGTCAAGACTGGCACTCCAACTTGCTTTTTCACTTCAGATAAAATTTGCAATCCCTGCTCTATGCCAACTCCGCGTTTCCCAGAAAAACTACTTCTGTTTGCCTTATCAAACGATGACTTGAATATATAATTAATTTTCAATTTATCGCAAATTTGTTTAATATTTTGCGCCATAAAAATGCAGTGTTCAAGAGATTCAATCGCGCAAGGCCCACCTATAAAAACAAACTGGGAAATATTTGAAATTTCCATATCATCAACTTTTACGACTTTCACAATATATCCACGCAAAGCAATTGCCTTTCGCTATTATATCTCTTGCCTTGCCGTATGGTCAAAGTTATATGCTCTGCAAAAATCGTCTTCTTTACCGCGACGATATTATCTAGCTTAATTTATTCAGCACATTTGCGACGGTTTGGTCTTTTTCCTTGCTACCGCGTGATGAACCGAACTCGAAGTTATATGCGTCTTTGAGGCATGAACCAAAAATGCCTGCGATAGTAGAAATGATACCGACTGCTTCGCCCGGTAAATCATGCTTGTAGAGACAAATAACACCAAGGCACGCTATAAGACCGAGAGCGGTGCAAATGACCATGATGTCTGCACGTCGATTGCGTCGTCCTGAATTTATGATAGCGATATCGCGCGTCCTGGCATTTTCTTTGTCACGAATTACCGCTAGTTCGATTTTTCGCTCAGAGTCGAGCAGTGCTTTTTCAAACAGTTGGTGCATCCGTTTATCGGATTTAATTTTGTCGATAGCTTCCTGTTCACTGCAACTATGCGTTACCTCTTTTGCGATTTCTAGTATTTTTTGCGAAATAGATTCAACTTTTGTGCCTGATAACCACTTGGCTATCTTTGGCGAAAATTGCGCTAATGAAAGCGCGGCTTGTAATAAAGATATAGACATTTATACTTTCCTTTCAAAAAATAAAGTTTGACATAATTTGTTTATTTGTGATACTATTCTTGACGAATAGAAATATTGTTTAGGAGTTCTTATGAACAAAAAATTTTGGTTACCAGTAATCGGACTGTTGACTGCTACT